>CAZCUL010000734.1:0-14983 GCA_964501475.1 uncultured Verrucomicrobiota bacterium
CAATCGTTTGCTCCAGCGATTTCCCCAAGGACAATAAATCGTAAATTTTCTCGCTCGTCTTTCGCAGGCCTTCGAACGGTACTTCCTTCAACGCCTGCACCGCCGCCGCGATATTAGCTTCGCTGAACGCATGTTCTTCGCCGTGAAAGCGGATGCGATTCATCTTGCGCAACTGCGCTGTCAGAATCCCTTCCAGCAACACGTTCGAAAGCTTTCCCTTTCGCTCCAGATAAATCTCTGCCGGCTTCAAGTAGATGTACCCAAGATTCTGCAATAGTTGCAGCGCCGGCACCTGCGAGATGTGATCTTCTTGGAAGGATGGTAAAGACATGCTTGGTCCTATAAGCGCTGCACCCAATCTCCGTTCTCATCGTAGTTGATCGAACGCGCCCACCCGCAGGCATTCCAGATTTGATCGAACAAAGGCCGAAGCATCCGAGCCGGCGGTGCCGCAGTGGACTCCACAAGAATGTCATTCGCTAGCAAGTGGTCCCGATCCACTTTTCTCGCCCCGCTGCCCGAATACCGCGCGCCCACATACATGAAGTAACCGCGCACATTTAGAAGGCTCAAGCTCACCGCGTACGGTGGCGCTATGCTCACGGCTTTCAGTGCGTTCAAGTAGGATGAAAACACCTCTAGGATTCGCTTCTCCCAAGCGATGCTCGGAATACATTTCCCTTCATCACGCGGCCTCAGCGTATTGCTATCAACCGCTTCCAGAAAGCCGTTACGAAACAATTGGACATAGCCGTCGTATCCTTCTTCGTCCCGTCCTGTAGTGATCAATAACCCATCCATGTTGAAGGACGGACTCCACCCGCTGCTCCCAATCGGCCGGGGAGATGTTTCGTTTCGCAGCTTCTCGAAATCGGATGTACCGATGCTCACATCTGGCCTCGCTGATACGAGAGGCAACACATGAACCACCAGCAAGTGCGGTGATCCGAGAGCAACTGCTGGGTTGCCAGAGATGAGTTTATTGATGCGATCGAGCCGAAAGTTCCTCAGCTTTTCCGACATCGTTTCGCTCGCGAGGAATACTGACCGAAGTTCTTGAATATCCAGGTCATATTTTCCAGCGGAGTTTCGTCCGCAGAATCGAGTTACGCCCTGATGTCGTACCATGTGCGGTGCGGCAAAGCTTCGTCCGACGCGAATCAGCAGAGCATGGTTTCCGTTGCTCAGTGACCGTGCGGCCATCTGTAATCCCATGAGCCGCGATTGAACGAAGTCACGCAACAGATTCTCCAGTTGCCCGATTCTATCATCGGGCACGAAATTCCGAAGTCCGGTCAACTCTTTGGCGACCCCCTTTTCCGCGCGCATTCCAAACACGACATCACCGCCATCAGAGTTGGCCAGGGCCGTCACGTCGCTAAGAAACTCCCGCTTCTGTTCATCCGTCGCCACCTGTAAATCCTGTTTGAACTCAAGCGTCTTAGATTCACACGTCCCGTGAGCTACGAGCGTGCTCAACACTTTCTCGTCAATTTGTTCAAACGTTAGATGTTGAAGTGACATGGATGGTTATTCCGCTCTCGCTTCCTCTTCAGTTTTCGGGGCAGGAGGAGCGCCATGTAGCGCCGATGGTCCGAGCCATTTTCCAGTCTCAAGAAACAATTCGTAAAACAGCAGCCATTCGGCAGTCCAGGGGACGACGGTGTCGTACAGATGCCAGCTACGTTGCCAGGGCGTTTCACGGTGATCGTACAGGCACAACGTGTCGTCGCTGCGGAACATGTGAATCTCCGGCGCGAACTTGATCTCAGGATCAATCACTCGCACTTTCGGTACGCTCCACGGTTCGTACACCACCTCGACACGGTACTTGGCACTCGTTTCAGTCGGCCGAACGCGACCGCGCGATTGCACGACCGTTCCGCCGATGATGCGCGTATTGAAGCACGCGTAATGCGAGTTCATCAGCGCCGTCTCATGCACGGCCTTGCGGTAACGGGCCGCGTTGTCAGTCGGCGGATACATCACCGTAGAATTTGTGCGGGCGGTTTGAAACACCGCCGCTGCCAACACTAATCACTCCGAAGCCATTGGTTTCAGCGATGCCAGCATTCACTAGCGCTGCCTTGGCAAACAGCGCACGAGCCTTCGTCTCATCCTTGTCGTACGCAGCGAAGTAGCCGTCGCTCTGGAACACCCAATCCCATGCCTCACGCGCTTGCGCTTTCGTGCAGTCTGATCGATGGAGCACCGCCAGTTTGTCCAGCGCTTCTCCGACGCGCGTGCGCAGCTCCTTCATGTTTTCGTCAGCCGCACTTTTGGTGAGCTTATCTTTCGGCCACTTCGTCTGCGCGCGATTCTCAACTTCCAGGTTTATCGCGAGGCGCGTCTTCAAGTTCGACAGCAGCCAGTAGAATGCTTCGTCATCACGGTCGTAACCTGTCGGGCAGCATTCCTCGACGAGCATGGTGAGCTTCAATCCGTTCGGCATGTCCCAATCTTCGCCGCGACTGCGCGCGAACCGTTTCATGAGCCGGATCATCACCCGAAGTTGCGAACCAAGCCCGTCCCGCAGTTTGTTCAGGTCTTGAACCCGTCCTTCGAACCAGCGATTGATTTCCGTGGGATCGGAATCAACAAAGCCGGTGGCGCTGGCCAGTTCCTGCTTCTCCTGTTTGGTGTCCGCATCAATCTTCTGGTAGCACGGCACATCAACGTGATGCCCTTCAGCGTAGAAGACCCGCACACAGTTATTGTGAATCTCCGGCTGCTTGTTGAATTTGGGATCTTTCAACGCATCGCGAACCATCTCCTGCGTTTCCCGCGCCGTGTACCCGGTGCCATCTTTCTTCTTCAGGTCCTCTTTGTAGAACCAAGCGCCGTCATCGATGTCGTAGGCAGTGTCTTTGTCTTGGATGGTCGTGTTGATGGCCATCGAGCCCTGCGGGAGGAAATGATCGTCGCAGAGGCGAATGTCATCTGGCCGATTCCGCTTGAGCCGATTACGGTTCGCCTGGCGGTGATCGCGCAGTTTGTCCTTCACGGCCTGCGGCAAATTCACGCAATCCTCTTCGTAGCCGACGATTTGTTCGTTGTAGTCAAACATAGCTATTTTGCAGTTGGTATTTCAGTGGCGAGTTGCGAGGCGTAAGCGTTCCAATCAATGACAGGCACCGTGCCGAGAGCCTGCAGTTTTTGAAGCAGCCGAAAGAGAAAGAAGACGAGCGCATTCTTGCCGTTCGCGTAAGTGTAGTTGCCGCGATTAAAGCAATCGAAGGCGTGTCCGCTGACTGACAAGCCACATTCCAGAGATTTGTCGTCTGTCAGCAACGCATGGTTCTCAAGAAACGACTTTCCGAAACCGTCCGCCCACTCCACTTCCGATGCGATAATTCCAGCGGGTATCTTGAACAGCTTTTTGGGGTCCTTAACGCCGTCCGAATGGACAACCGGTAACGATGTCCGATGCAGCTTTCGAACCGATTCGGCCTTCTCTCCAGCGTATTCCAGATAAACTTTATTGATGGTCGGCTTGCATTCGAAGACAACGTAAACCGCCTCCGCTGGGATGTACTTATGGTCGTGCTGATCCAGAAGGGTCGGCGTGTATTGGCGGTCAAAGATGACCACGTCGGTCTGGTCACTCGTGGCGCCACAACTATCGATTACAATTCCGGATTCCACCGAATAGCGCGCAGGCAAATACTGACGGAGAATTTTGATTACGTGACGTTCGTCCACTTCGCCACGTTCCCCCATGTGAGTGATGCTCTTTCTTGAGAGGTCGAGTTCGGCCTTCAGCACGGCCTGCTGAGCGGCAAACGAGTCCTGAACGAACTGCTTGCCATCAGTTTCAGAAAGAATTTTGGGGTTACTCATGATTTTGTTTTGGAGGTTTTCACCCGAATTTCTCCCGTGAGAAGTTTTTGCATTAGGCCGCGCTTCTGTTCCTTCAGCGCATCGAGCTGCTTTTGTAGTAACTCGATCTCGCGGTCGCAGGTGGATAGTACGTCCACAATTTGTTCTTGCTCCCGCAGGGTAGGTGGAATCTTCAGCTTTTCTTTGGCGAAGTCATCGAAGTTGAAGATCAGCTTTTCAATGTGGACGCCGTTCGAAGCCAGAAATGCCATGTGCCAGAGCCGCCTCGTTTGCGAGAGGTAATTGAAGAACCGCATGTCCAGTGTCTTTGCGTCGCGATTCACGAGCACGTCATACTCGTCCGAGACGCCGAACCCATCGAAAGGCTTCGTCACCATCGCCCATGCCCCGTGAACGACCTGACGCTTGGAAATCACAAAGTCACCAGCTTTGAGTGATTTCAGCACCTTCGTTTTGACCTCGCGACCGTGAAAAGCGCCACGGTCAAAAAGTCCGCCAGAACGCCTCCGAATGCTGGCTAGCTGGAAAACTTCATCATCGCTCCACTCGACATAGCGGTCGCACTCACCAAGCAGCGAGCCAATCTGGATAGTGCGCCAGTGTTCCCCTTTGAACTCCTTGAACCGCTTCTTCCCACATAGCAGTTGCTGCATCAATCCGCGCTTGCGATTCACCGCAGCTTCGAGACGTGAGTTCAAACTCACAACCGACTTACCCCATGTGTGCAGTATTTTAGCAATCTTCTGCTGCTCTTCACGCGAAGGCAGAAGTATCTCAAGTTCACTCACAGCCGCGGCGTTTACGGAAGGCAAAGCTCCATTTTGGCTCAAACGGGCGAAGTTGATCGTTTGGGACCAATAAAAGACAAATTGTTCTTCCACGGCTTCTGCCACCAGTCCCATACAGTTGTTGTCAATCGCCGCACGAACGCCGAGGCGACGTCGCTTGTTCGTCAATAACGCTGCACCAACTTTTGGAAAAACGACCGTGCCTTTCGGTAGCAATCGCACACCGAGAGCCTTCACTATTTCATCGTCAATGGAGTTTTCAGCACGAGCGACGACTTCTTCGTTACCCGGAATATTCATGTCGCTCACCTTCACGAATGGATACGGCAGCCCCTTACGCCCCTGATACTTATGAGGAAAGCCAGAACCGCCGACAATCTGACAGACCTCGCCAATCGAAGCGGATGTCCAGCCCTGTGGGATGCCTCTCACGCCTGCAATTCCTTCAGGAAATCCGCCATCTGCACTCGCACAGCGGCCAGTTCGTTTTCCAGATCTTCGATCTCCTTCTGCACCGCCTTCAGATCCACTTCCTTCTCCGGCTCGAATGTGTCCACATAGCGCGGAATGTTCAGGTTGAAATCATTTTCCACAATTTCCTGGCGCGTGGCGCGGTAGGCGTATTTGTCCACTGTCTTGAATGCCTTGAACGTCGCCACGATTTTCCCAATGTGTTCCACATCCAGCTTGTTCTGGTTTGTCCCCTCCAAGTATTCGCGGCTGGCGTCAATGAACAGTACGTCTGTGTTCTTTTTCCCTTTATTGAAGATCATGATCGTCGCCTGAATGCCCGTGCCGAAGAATAGTTTCTCCGGCAAGCCGATCACGGCCTCCAGCAAGTTCTCCTCGATCAATGCTTTGCGGATGCGCCCCTCGCTACCGCCACGAAACAGAACGCCATGCGGCGCCATAACGCCTACTTTCCCGCTGCCTGCTACGGCGGATTCAATCATGTGGCTAATGAATGCGTAGTCACCCTTACTTTTCGGAGGTACACCGCGATGAAAACGCTGGAAACGATCTGCTTCAGCGGTTTCTGCGCCCCACTTGTCGAGCGAGAAAGGAGGATTGGCGACCACCACATCGAATTTCATCAGAGAATCGCCTTCGATCAGCTTTGGATTCGTCAGCGTGTCGCCCCAGTCGATACGCGCGCTGTCCTTGGTGTGCACGAGCATGTTCATCCGGCACAGCGCCCAGGTGCTGCCGTTCATCTCCTGCCCGTAGAGCGAGTAATCATTGCCACCCACTTGATCGGCCACTTGGATCAACAACGAGCCGGAGCCGCACGTTGGATCACAAATCCGGCTGCCTTTCTTCGGCGCTATCAGCTTCGCCATCAGTTCAGACACGCTGTCAGGCGTGTAGAACTCGCCGCCTTTCTTGCCCGCATCGCTCGCGAAGCGGCCAATGAGGTACTGATACGTATTTCCGATGATGTCGCTTTTCCCAACGCGCGACGGACGGAGATCGAGTTCTTTCACGGCAAAATCATCGAGCAAATGTTTCAGTCGCCGATTGCGCTCGCGGGTTTCGCCAAGATTTGCTTCCGAGTTGAAGTCGATGTTACGAAACACGCCTTCGAGCTTCGCCTTGTTCGTATCTTCAATGCACTCCAGCGCGATGTTGATCATCTCGCCAATGTTCGGTTCATTCCGCTTCGAGTAGAGAGTGTCGAAATCGCAGCCTTCTGGCAGAATGAAGCGTTCGCGGGCGAGCCGTCGCTTCACGCGCTCCGCGTCGCCGCGGTACTCGCGCTCGTATTCCTCCTTTTTATCCTTCCATACGTCGGACACGTATTTCAGGAATAACATCACGAGGATGTAATCTTTGTACTGCGCGGGATCGATCGTGCCGCGGAACGTGTCGCACGCGCGCCACGCCACCTGGTTAATTTCTTCTTGGCTAACTGTTTTCATTTTCAGATTCAATTTCTCTGAGGATCTCGTCGAGGGTGACATGGCGTTCTGGCTCAGGCAGGGCCGCCAGCGGATCGCGTTGAAGAACTTCACGCAACTGTGCATTCATCAGTTGCCACCGCTTGGTTTTGATTTCTGCCAGCAACTCCTGTTCACGCAGCGCTAGCTTATGGAGTTCAACAATCTGTTTTTGCTTTTCTTTGTTGGGAACCGGCACGCGCAGCCCACCCAGCGCTTGCACCGAAACGAACGGAATCGAAGATCCCGCTCGTCGCTCGCCAAGCGCTTCCTGGGTGGACGGCAAATTCAGGAACCAGCTCAGGTATTCCGGCAACACCGATGCATTCGGGCGCAGCACAAGAATGTGCGACGCTGGAATTACCGATTCCGATGCGCCCGGAAATGTGGCGGCATTGTTTCGCTTGCCGCGCGCCGCCATCAACACATCCCCAGGCTGGAGCGCGTGCCGCTGATAATCATCCGGCTTGAAGACGCGTTCGAGATCATAAACGCGAAAGGGAGACTTTGGGTTGAGGTCCTTCATCTGCACAAGCGGGCAACCACCAGCGAGCACACGCTCCGGCTTTTCACGGAATGGGTATCCAGTCCTGATCACGGCTAGTTCCCGGAGTTCGTTCATTGCAGAGTATTACCGGATCGGAGCAGGAGTTTCCCTTCCGGCGGATTGGCGCTGTAGCTCACCGAATCAGAAACGCGCTGCCTGTATTCGTCAGTCCAGACGATGTGGATTGTGTCACCGCACACGTTGTTCAAAACAAAGTTGCCGCGTTCAGCGAATCCGCGCCACTTCACGTCGGCACCGCGATCTTCGGATGACAATGTGCTCTCGTACTGTTTGCTGCCTGTATAAACGCGCAGAATTTCCCCGACACCAATCGAGTCTCCGCTGTTGCGCGCCGTCCAGTAGCATTCCGTTCCCTTGATTTCGGAACAGGTGCGACCGTACTGAGTGTGGTGCAGTTCCATCGACGCAAATGGCACAGGCGATGTGCCAATGTTTTTGATGTCCACGTACTCGCGCACGAGTTGCTCCGGCTTGGGGCCAGAGGCGTTGCGGTCTTTGCCAGCGGGATTCGGCATGGCCCGATATACTTGGAGCTTGTAGCTCATCTGTTTTTGTTCTCCCTGCGCGCCAGCAGGCGGCGCGACAGCATTTTCCGTTGATTCGGTTCAGCCTTTGAGCTACAAAAACAGTGCTAGCTGGTTCGGCTCAGGCTGAACCTGGTTTGAGGCTCGATGGCGGAAGCCTGCTTCCCGGTCGGGCCTCTTACGTGAGTGATTCACGACATGAATCGCTCAACTCACGCATAGTTTTGAAATCTTTGGTATTAAGCAAGCCTTTTCGCATGAAAGTTTCGCAGTATTGTAATTCGTGTAAAGAACGAAAGGGAAACGAAAAGGGGTGGCGGGTATTTGATGGCATTTTGAAGTATTAAAATGTTCGCGATCTTTATTGTTCAGCGCCCGGGGCCCGCCCGGTTTTGAAATTCCAATTGTTCAAATCCCATCAAATCCCCCGACGCATTGCTTCGTAACGCCAAATTCGCCAGACTCCTCGCCCAACGAGCGCAACATACTCTGTTGTCCACCTGAATGATGAAAAAAAAGCCGCATCCAACGGTCATGCAGCGCGGATGGTGAATCTTCGTTGCACGCTTTCTCGCGACATTCCCGGACCACTTTCAAGTCGGAACGACCTCGCCACGCGCTTTGGAAATATCGGCCATGTCGTCGGTTCTGATCGGTGTGTTCGTGATGGACGCCAAAAACTGCCGCGGCATTATCATTGCCGATGGCAAAGGCGAGATCATGAAGACAGCGCTCCCACGCCAAAACCTGAATCCGGCGTTTTGTAGCCCGAGTGATGACACTTCGCGAAAAGGTTGCAGTGTTCGCGCTGGTCCTCGGCTCGTACTACAGCGTGCTCTTCGTCTTCACCGCCGCCTAACACGATAAAAAATCGAACAACTCACTCAGGCATCCCTCCACTCTCGCCCGCATGGCCACGATTCTGCATAACCCGCTTCCGTTTCCCCATCACTTCCGATGAAACATCCCAAGCCAACGGTCACGTCGTCTTGAGGGTGCGCGTTGTTTTTCCCTTTTCGCTTGAACCCAATGGGCAGGAACACCGGATTCTCGGTTTTCCGGCGCGCATTGCGCGCAATGAATAGCCGCGACCGTTCTCGAATGGTTCGACGCTTGCCTCAATTTCCAGGACAGGATAGCGAATAGTTGCCAAGCCGTAGCTTCTGTACGTCGGGGCGAACAGTTCGGTTTCGACGATGCCGGTCCAGTCGGCGAGTGAGAGAAATTTCATCGGCTCGCCCGTGACTTGATGGTGCGTGCGCTGCTCGACGACGAGGCCGCAGGTCGTCACGGTTTCGCCGACGAATTCGCCGAGACGATTTACCGGGCAGTATGTATCCCAGGCGACATCATCGAATAGTTCGAGCGGATGGCCGCTCACCGTGAACCCGAACAGGTCGGTTTCTGATTGCAGGCGTTCGCGGCGCGACGGCTCGTTGAGCGGAATAGCCGGCAATTGCTCAAGGCCAGGCGGCGGAACCAGGCAGCCTTGCTTTGACTGAACCGAAGCGCCGTACGTCTTCAATAAATGCTGCGCCTGCCAGAACTGTCGCGTGCGGGTTTCGCCGAATTCGTCAAACGCGCCGACGCGGATCATAGCTTCAAGTTCTTCACCGTTCGGAACTACGCGGTGAAAGAAGTTGGCCATCGAATCGAATGAGCCACGCTCCCGGGCTACAAGCATCGCATCCGCAGTGCGCGTTGTGAGTCCCTTCACATGCGTCAGCGGCACGCGGATGGATTTTCCGTGCGGGAGAAAAGCTGGTCCGGGTTCGTTCACGGACGGAGGCAGCAACTTCAAACCGAGGCGATGACATTCGAGGACGTACACCAGTGGATGGTAAAAGCCTTTTCCATTTGTCAGCACTCCAGCCATGAACTCGGCCGGGTAGTACCGCTTCAGCCACGCCGCTTGATACGCCTCAACGCCATAGGCCGTGCTGTGCGCTTTGCAAAAGGCGTAGCCGTTGAAGCCGGCGACCAATTCCCATACTTCGCGAATCTTTTCGTCCGTGTGGCCACGCGTCCGCGCCCGGTCGGTAAACTCCTTTTCGATTTCCTTCACGACCGGCCAGTTTTGTTTCACGAGGGCACGGCGCAGAACATCCGCCCGGCCAGGATTCAATCCGGCGAAGGCTTCGCTGATTTGCAAAATGTGTTCCTCGTACACAACGAGACCGAATGTGCTCCGCAAGCAAGGTTCGAGTGACGGATGCGGATATTCCGCCGGCTCCATTTTCTGATAACGGCGGGTGAACTTTCGCTTCTTGTCCTCATTGGCCGCGCCAGGGCGAATAACGCTGACGATTGCAACGAGTCCGTCAATCTCGCGGACGTTCGTCATCTTGCAGAGACTGACCATCGCGGGACTTTCAATGTGATGCACAGCACGCGCGCCGCCGCTGGCGATCATCTCCCACACTTCGGGATCTTGCCACGGTTCCAGACCAATGAGGTCAACGGCAATGCCACGCGTGTTGAGAGATTGTTTCGCATCACGCATCACGGCCAGACCGCCTTGCGCGAGAATATCCATTTTCACCAGGCCGACTGCTTCCACCGCATCCATGTCGAGATGCGTCGTGGCGTAGCCCTTATTGGCACGTCGGTGTCAGCGTGTGCATCGGCTGCCGCGAGAGAACGACTCCGCAAGGGTGCATCTTCGGATGACGCGGAAAGCCGTCCAGAAATCCCGCCGTCTCAATCGCCGTCTTGTATGGCTCCTCTGTCAGCGGCATGTCGCTACATTCCGGGTTTACGCGCAGCAACTCGACGAGTCGGGCCGTCTCGAACCCGGTTGGTTCCCACGAACTGCCGAAGCTCCACGGAAAATGTTCCGTGAACCGGCGCACTTGGTGTTCCGACAGGCCGAGAACCTTCGCCACATCAGCGAAGGCGCTTCGCGCTTGGAAGGTGGAGAACCCGCCCACAACGGCGCAGTACTCGCGGCCATACTTATCGAAGATGATTTTCACCACATCATCTTTACGATCGTGGGCGAAATCAATGTCGATGTCGGGAAGTTTGTGGAGAGCCATCCGTTCCTTGTTGAGAAAGCGCCGGAAGTACAACCCGAACCGGATCGGACACACATCCGAAATCCCCAGGCAGTAGCAGACCAGCGAGTCCGCCGCGCTACCGCGCGTGATCCATTCGATGCCGCGCTCGCGGCACGTTTGCAGCAAATCCCAGGTGATGAGGAAATAGTCCTCATACCCGACTTCCGCGATAATGCTCAATTCCTCCTCGACCTGCGCTCGCACTTGCGTGAGCGGCACGTCGGCGCCGGTGTCAGAAACGATGCGCTTGCCGACGTAACGACTCCGCAGCCCGTCGAGGACGAGACGGCGCAGAAGGTCACTTGAGGTTGAACCATCGGGTGCAATGAACGCGGGAAACTGTGGTTTGCCGAACGGAAATGTGAATTCGCAGCGAGCCGCAATCTCGTGCGTAGCGCGAATCCATTCTGGACGTTGAGCGCACATCGCGCCGAACTCGGTTGGCGTGCGGAAGTGAAAACGTCCGCCACTCCGCTTGTCAGGATGTTCGTGTTCCAGCAACGTGAGCGTGCGGACGCTTTGGAGGATGTCGTAACGCGGCCGATCTTCCGGCTTCGCATAATGGACCGCTGGGCACGCAATGTTTCCTTCCCGCAGCGTGGCGGCCCCATAGAAGCGACCGGCAAAGAATTCGGCCAGGGTTGAGTCGGAACTGACGGCAAGGAGCCCGTCATTGTGTTGCGCCAACGACGACCGCTTCAACGGCTGGCGCTGCTTTGCAGCAACCGAAGCTTCGTCGCTTTCCGCGCCCTCAGCATGGCGCGAAAGGAGACGGCAAAGATTCAGATAGCCGGTTGCATTCGTTGCGTACAGCAGAAGCGGATGCGAGCCGATGCGCAGTTCCCCACCGATGATCGGCTTGATACTTTCCGCTTGCGCCGCCTGAACGAATTCCACAACGCCATGCAAGTTTCCTGTGTCGGTCAACGCCACGGCAGGCAACTCGTGTTGCTTTGCGAGTTGCACAATGGCCGTTGGCGACAGCGTTGAGTCGAGAAAGGAATAATAGCTGTGGCAACGTAGCGGTACATAACTCGTCGCTCTCTGTCGGACGATAATCTGCAGCTTTGATTTCTTCGTTACGGGCGGGCCATCCGCTTCGGCGAGCAGTTCGCGCGGTCCATTCCGCAAAAGAAAGTCATGGCCACGAAGAATCACTGAATGACCGCGCGCTTTGCGCAATTCATCAATCACGACGGCGACTCGCGAGCGGGCGTCCTGTCGCTGGGCTGAAACTTCCAACGGCAATTCGCTGCGAAACCGGCCGTCATACACGTTCGATAATTTGAGAGAAACCAGTCGCAAGCTGACGCGACGCTTCCATGCGCGTCGTAGCATCTCGTGCAACCGCCCATATACGTCCGTCTCCAAATCGGTCGGTTCAAAGAGGCTTTCGCTCAACTGATCCTCCACCATGTCGTTGTAGCGGACCTTGACGGTCAGCGTGCGAATGCTGCGGCCGTCTTCGCGCACCTTGGCGAACAGACTGTCCGCCATACGGCGCAACGTGGCTTCGACGTAATCTTCGTCTGTGAGATCGCCGCCGAATGTTTCTTGATGGCTGAAAGTCTTCTGCGGCTCGCGCGCCGGAATCAGTGGACGTTCATCGATCCCGTGAGCGAATTGGCGAATGCCTGCGGCCTGATTTCCCAGCAGCAGTTCCAGCATTTCCAATGGCGTCGCCGCGACGTGGCAAATCTGCGCAAGGCCGGCAGCGTCCAATCGCAGGCTCGTCTTCGGACCAACGCCAGGCAGCCACTTGTTCGGGAGCGGATGCAAAAACTCTCTCTCTTTACCCCGCAGGATTTCGTTGAAGGCCGCGGGTTTCGTCAGCTTGGAGGCGACGGCGCTACTCAGCTTGTTCGTTGCGATTCCCTCACTGACCATGATTTTCAGTTTTTGCCCAATCGCACGGCGAATTGTCAGCGCGATCTCTGCCGGCGATTTCTTCCTGTTCGCGGAGAGATCGAAATATCCTTCGTCAATCGAGGTCTGTTCGACATCCGGCGTGAAGTCGTAGCAGTAGCCGAACATCCAGTTGGAGAACTGCTCATATCGCTCGAAGTTACCGGGAAGAACAATCAGCTTCGGGCAAAGCTTGCGCGCCCGCATTGTGGGCATCGGTGTGTAAACGCCAAATTTGCGTGCCTCATACGAAGCGGAGGCGATGATGCCGCGCCGTTCGCCGCCAACAGCAATGGCTTTCCCACGCAGCTTTGGGTCCGCTGCCTGCTCGACTGCGGCGAAGAAGGCATCCGCGTCCAGATGGACTATGACTCGTGACATTGAATTGCTGCGCGGCTGAGTATTGGATCATGGGTGGGTCAATCGCCGTCCGTCCCTCTCAATCTTTGGTTTTGCGAATGAGCGCACGAAACACACCTTGAATCATCAATTCGTCGGACGGAATCAAATCGGGATACTTCGGGTTCTCCGCCTTGAGGAACGGCTTGCCGTTTTTCAGAACAAAAGTTTTCAGCGTGCTCTTGCGGTCAATGAGCGCCGCCACGATTTGACCTGGGCGCGGGTCCGGCCCGTGTTCGAGCACCACGATGTCGCCATCGCAAATGTGCTTTCCAATCATTGACTCGCCGCTCACGCGCAGGGCGAAGGTGTTTCGCGTCGGCTTGAATCCGATGGAATCAATCGTAACGGGGATGCACTCGTCGGCTTCCTGCTCACGCTCGCTGCCGAATCCGGCGGGAATTGTGCCGAACACGGGAACCTCAAAAACTGCGCGACGCACCGTTTGCGCTGCATCCGCAAGTCGAAGGGACCGGGCTTTGCCGGGTTCGGAAGTCAACCAGCCCTTGCGAATGAGGGCCTCAATGTGGCATTCCGCAGCGCGTTTGCTGCTCCAGCCGAATTTGGCCGCGATTTCGCGGGGCGTCGGCGCTGGGTCGCCGCTCGCAAGCTTGTCGCGCACAAACTCAAACACCCGGCGCTGAATTTGGGTCAATTCATTCATATCTAGCCAAATGGCTAGTATGGCTCGATTGATTTGTCAACTCGGCTGAAAAACCTCACAGCGCCTTGCGAAGACGAACTCGAATAAGCAGATCATTCACAGCTATCCGCGGTTCATCATTGCGGAGGCCTCCAAATCTGTTTATGGAAAGCACACGGGTGGATCACCACCATTAAGAACATGGCCAGGTCAAGATTGCGTATTCAATGGAAACGACCGCCGACTTCTGACGGCATGGATGTCCAGCCGCTGGCTGCCACACGTTTTGAAGTCACCACCGCGGCGGTGACGCGCCGGATTCTGAGGGAACACGGCACGCCGGAAGTTGAGGGAGCAGAAACTCCAGAAGAGGCGGCAATCGGCTTACTCCAACTCGCTGCCGAGATCGAACACGCGCTGATGGTGCAGTACCTTTACGCCGCCAATTCCATCGTCGGCGGTTCTACAAAGCCGGCTTGGCGAATCATTATGTCCGTCGCAGTCCAAGAGATGGGCCACCTCATCTCGGTCCAGAATCTTCTTCTTGCGATCGGTGGTCCCGAGTCGTTTCATTTTGGTCGCGACAGCATTCGCACCACTAGCCCGGATAACCCGATTCCTCTTGTTCTGGAGTCAATTTCGAAAGCTGTGTTGGCCAAATTCATTGTCGCCGAAATGCCGGCCGTCATTCCCGACCCACAACTTGCAACGCGCCTCGAAGCTCTTAAGCAGTTGGCGTCTCAATCCGCTGGCGTCCAACCGAATCGCGTCGGCGCACTTTACGCTAAGCTTTTCTGGCTCTTTCAACCGGACGACACGCCAATCCCGCCGCTCAATCTCACTGCGGATGACTCGGTGGGCCTTCGCGCTGGATTCCACCTCCAACGTTACCAACCAATTGAACTTATTCGATCAAGGGAGGCACTCCACCCAGAGTGGGTGCGAGGCAGCGTGTCGAATTTTATCCTCAAACCAGTGCATGACTCAGCGTCAGCGCTCTCCTTAATCACGGAAATCTCTGAGCAGGGCGAAGGCCTTGGCGACACGCCGCAATCGCATTTCTCAGCCTTCCTGAAGATGCTGGACGCCTTCGAAGCTGGACAACTCGGAGTCAAACCGCTACCGACGTCGCCGATGGCGCGTCTGGCTCCGGCCCCCGATGCTGGCCGGATCACGCCCATTCGCACCCCGTACATCAAAGCGTGGGCGGAACTATGTGATCTTCGTTACAATCTGCTCATCCTAGACCTAAAACAAGCGCATTAGGAGTGCTAAGTTCTCCGGATATCACTTTTGTCGATTTTCAGACGCGATTTTTGT
>CAZCUL010000735.1:0-12790 GCA_964501475.1 uncultured Verrucomicrobiota bacterium
ACATCGCAGCGCGATGTCCCTACCAGTTTCAGGGAGAGAATTGCTGGCGCTTTCGCGCCCTCGAATTCCGGTCAGAGGCGAGCTCCGGTCCGGCGCCTTGCTGCCGGTCTGGAAACACCGGCTGCGTATCGGCATCGAAAACGCAGCCGGGCGCGGCCACAGTTCATCTGCCGAAAAGGCCGTCCACGAAGGCGATCTGGTAAGCGAGAAACAATCCGAGCGCGACGCTGAGGCAGCTTGCCGCGAGACCCAGACGGCGATGGAAGGCCGCCGACCAGCGGGCGCTACAGGTAAACGGCAAGGCGATGACAGCCGTAATCAGCATCATTCCCGCAATCGTCCCCACGCCGAACACCAGCAGGTAAGCCATGGCCCAGGCCGGCTGTTGAATCAGGGGCAGGAGCAACAACGCCAACGCTGCCGAACCAGCCAGGCCATGCACCACACCCACGATCAGCGGCCGAAACGATTGAGGAAAACAGAACCAACCATTCTGGGTTCGCGCCCACTCCTCCCTTCGAGCCCTTTGGCGCCCATCTTCCTTTTCCGGCTGGAGGCCGAACCAGGGCGCAAAGACGGCCAGATGACACAGCCCAAGCAGAACAAGCATCAATGCCACGGAGAACTCGAGCGACATTCCAAGTCGCGGCGGAATGACCAGACCGAAGAAAACGATGGCGCTCCCGGCCAGCAGAAGCGTGAGAGTGTGCCCGATTCCCCAGACCATGCCAATCATGGCGGCGTGGCGAACGGTGCGTTGGCGGCTGACAATCGTCGTCACCGCCACCACATGATCGGCATCCGTGGCATGTCGCATTCCGAGCACAAACCCGAGCAACGAAAGAGAAAAGAACGTCATCATAAATCGTCTCGCCTACTTTCCTCTCCGAAACCAAGAACCGGCCCCCGCTACGCGCCATGGCCCATCGATGCGGCTCGTTTCTGGATTTCTTCGTGCGACAAGTCCTCTTTGTGAGTGGCTACAGTCCAGACGTGGCCAAATGGGTCTTCGATTGTTCCCGAACGATCGCCGTAAAACTGGTCCTGCAGCGGCTTAACGACTTTGCCTCCCGCAGCAGTAGCTTGCTGGAACATGGCATCCGCATCTTCGACATAGAGCAGCAGTGCCATGCCGGCGCCCCCGAGACTCTGCGGACTGCGAAAACCCATTTCGGGAAATTCGTCTGCCAACATGATGGGGGAATCGCCAATCTTGATCTCAGCATGGCCGACCTTGCCCTGAGGACCCTCCACGCGCATGACTTCCTTGGCGCTAAAGGCCTTCTTGTAGAATTCGATGGCATTCGCGCCGCCGCGCACGATCAAATAGGGCGTGGCCGTGTGATAGCCGTCCGGAATCGGTTTCGCTTTCGCAGGCATAGGAGTCGGATAGTACCCGGCGAAAGGGAACAAGCAAGCCCGGCGAAGCCTGAAGTCAGTAATCGGTAATCGGTGGGGCAATGACCGGTTTCGTCATCGTCGGGCATCCTTGTCTTGATGCTGATGACGACACCGAGGAGGATGGTTGCGAACTCTCCTTAGGAGATCGTCTCAGCGGTCAGGCAGGTTCGCAGCTTGTTGGAGAGTTCGGCAAACTCGAATGGCTTTTGCAGAAACCCGTTCAGGCCCTGCATCGCCGCGCGCCCGGCCGCATTCCGCGCATCGTATCCGCTGGAAAGCAACACTGGCGTATCCGGCCGCAGTTGGCGGATTTCGGTGAAAACCTCTTCCCCGCTCAAGCCTGGCATGGTCAGATCCAGAATGACCGCGGCAATATCGCCTTTGCGGTCTCGAAACGTCTCGACCGCCTCGTCGCCGTCGCGGGCCAGCAAGACGTCAAATCCCAATTCCTGAAGGAGATGTTTCGTGCTCATCCGCACCCCTTCCTCGTCGTCCACCACCAGAACCGTTCCCGACCCGCGCCACCTTTCCGGCGTGGAGGGCGCCGGTTTCGCCGGAGCGACTTCCGGTTCTTCCATGAGCGGAATGAAAACCTGAAAGCTCGTGCCTCCACCCACCTGGCTGGTGACACGGAGGAGACCGTCATGGGCTTTGAGGATGCCCAGCACCGCGGAAAGCCCGAGACCGCGTCCGGCGAATTTGGTGCTGAAGAACGGCTCGAAAATCCTGTCGATTGTTTCCTGGTCCATTCCGCAACCGGTGTCGGTCACCTCGATCCGGACGTAGCGAGAGCGAACTTCGGCCGTGGCCAGGACGGCTTCCTTAAGATCGGCCGCGGAAGGGCTCGCCACCCGGGTCCGCACCTGGATGTGGCCGGAACGATCCCCAATGGCCTCGGCGGCATTCAAAACCAGGTTCATGACCACTTGCCGGATTTGCGCAATGTCCACCTTGATCAGAAGAGCATCCGGATGAAGATCAATGGCGAGCGATGCTTTTTTGCTGATGGATACTTTGAGCAGATCGACGGTGTCGTGGATGAGGTCGTTGGCGTCGGTCTGCTCGATGGAAAAGCTCCCCTGCCCGGCGTAGGCCAGCATCTGTTTGCAGAGGTCCGCTGCGCGCAGCGAAGCCTTTTGAATGTTCTCGAGGCAGGGGTGGAGCACTGAGTTCTGCGGGAGCTGCAATTGCATGAAGGTGGCATGTCCGAGGATGGCTGTGAGCAGGTTGTTGAAGTCGTGGGCCACGCCTGCGGCCAGACGGCCGATGCTTTCGAGTTGCTGGGACTGCCGAAGCTGGTTCTCGAGACTCTTGCGTTGAGTGATGTCGGTGGTCGAGCCGGCCATGCGCACCACCTTTCCGTTCCGGTCCCAGATGGCCCGCCCGCGGGAGAAGACCCATTTGTATTCGCCGCTTTTGGTTCGCAGGCGATGTTCGCTCGCGTAATAGGGAGTGCGCTTTTGCCAATGGTCCTGGATGGCGGCCATTACCCTGGGATGATCTTCGGAATGAACCGTATTTTCCCAGACGCTCATCATGTTGGGCAGCTCCTGATCCTCGTAGCCCAGGATCCGTTTCCATTGGGGAGAGTAATAAACCTGATCGGCTTCGAGATTCAGATCCCAGATGCCGTCATTGACTCCGTTCACCGCCAGTTCGTAACGCTGCTGGCTTTCCAGGAGGGCGGCCGTCTTTTCCCGGTTTTCCACCCGTTCCCGGCAGAGCAAAAGCGCCGACTTCACGCGCCCAAACAGCTCGACCTCGTTGACCGGCTTGGGAAGAAAATCCATCGCGCCGCGCTCGAAACTCTTTAAGAGCGCTTCATCACGCCGCAGCGCGCCCCCGGTCACCACGATAATCGGAATGTGCGAAGTCTGCGCGTTCTCGCTGATGCGCTGGCAGACTTCATAACCGTCCATGCCAGGCATCATCAGATCGAGCAATACCAGCCCCACGTCCGGGCGTGTCTCGAGGATTTCCAAGGCCTCCGCGCCGGATGACGCGGAGAGGATCTCCTTGTAGCCTTCGCCAAGGAGAAGTTCCTCGAGCAACTCGCGATTATCATGGACGTCGTCCACGACCAAAATCGGCATTTGCAACACTTCGTTATGGAGCCGGGTCCTGGCGGCCTTATGGACGTGCGTGGTCATGTTTGTGGTTCGGCGGTGAAGACTTCGCCTTTGGCGAGAATCCTGGAAACCTGCGCTTCGATTTTGCGGCGTTCGTTGCCCGGAAGGGTTTTTGCGGTGAGAACGATCACAGGAATCCCGGCGAAGCGCTCGTCGCCGCGCAACCGTTCCAGGAAGGTCGCGCCGTCCATGACCGGCATTTGCAGGTCCAGGAAAATGATGTCGGGCCGGAACACTTCGAGCAGCTCCAACGCTTCCCTTCCGTTGCTGGCGACTCGCAGTTCGCGGACTTCGCATTCGAGCCAACTGGCAAACAATTGCTGCGCGTCCGGGTCGTCCTCGACAATCAGAACCCTCCCCTTCTGCCGGATGTCGCCGCGGAGATGACGGGCGACGCTGGCGTTGAATTCGGAGCGAATGATCGGCTTGGTCAGGGCATCCACCGCGCCGAGGGAGATGGCTTTGCGGCGGTCGGCCACGATGCTGATGATGATGACCGGCGTCTCGCGCAGGGCAGGTTCGGCCTTGAAGGAAGAAAGCAGTTCCCAGCCGCTCTTCTCTGGCATCATCAGGTCCAGAGTGATCAAATCGGGCCGTTCCTCCATGGCCTTGCGCAACGCGGCGCCGGGATGCGAACAGGAAATGGCTTGCGCGCCCAGGTCCTGGATGAAATGGCAGATCAGATCGCGAGCGTCCGCATCGTCGTCCACCACCATAACCCGCTGCCCGGGCTTGATCGGGAGGGAACGGCTGAGCGCTTCGCGATATTCATCAACCAGATTCGTATCGGATCGGGCGGGATGCTCCTCAGGGGAAGGACGGCTTCCGGGCAGGAACGAATGCGCATGCCCGTTTTCGGCCGGCTGCGATGTCCCATTGCGCGAAGGCGGCAAGGAAACCGGGCTCATCGGCTGGGCGGGCAGCTTGATTATAAATGTGCTCCCTTTTCCTTCCTCGCTGGCGGCAGTGAGCGTCCCTCCCAGCAGCGCGACCAACGAGCGGGAAATGGTCAATCCCAGCCCCGTCCCGCCGAATTCGCGCGTGGTGCTGTTGTCGGCCTGACGGAAGGCCTCAAAGATCGTCTCCAGCTTGTCCGGGGCGATGCCAATGCCGGTGTCCTGCACGCGAATGAGGGTGCCGCCTTCCGCGGCGCTGGCAGATTCGAGCCGGACAGTCACCGAGCCCTCGCGGGTGAATTTGATGGCGTTGCCCGTAAGATTGATCAGCACCTGGCGAAGCTTTTGTTCGTCTGTCTCGATGGTTTGCTCGATGGGGGGCAGCTCCAGCTTGAGGCGCAGGTTTCCGGCGTCGGCCTGCGGCTGAAGCAGGTCAACGACTTCATGAAGCAGGGAGGAAAGTTTGACCGAAGCAAGGTTCACTTCCATGCGGCCCGCTTCGATTTTGGAGAGGTCGAGGATTTCGTTGATCAGGTGGAGGAGATGCTTGCCATTGCGGTGAATTTTTTCGGCGCGTTTCAAGTCGCTTTCGTCCAGCGTCCCGGCGCGGTTTTTGAGAAGGATGCCCGAAAAGCCAATGACCGAGTTGAGCGGGGTGCGCAGTTCATGGCTCATGTTGGCGACGAATTCGCTCCGGAGCTGGTCGGCCCTGCGAAGTTCGTCGTTGGCCTTTTCCAACAAAACGGATTGGCGGTTGATGGCTTTGTAACCGAGGGCGTTGTTCAGGCCATTGGCGAGAGCATCCAGGTGGTTGCGGAGATACTCGATCTGCGCGCTATCGGGCTTTTTCAATCCGGCCAATACGATGACTCCGAGCGTCTGGGCGCGAAACAGCACCGGGATGCCGTAAACGCAGCGGAGTCTGACTTTCGAAACGCCGAGATCGATTTCGGGAAAAGCTTCTTGGTCCTCGACGAAGACCCATTTCTGCTGCGCAAACACTTCGCCGGGAAGTCCGCTCAAAGCGTTTTCGGTTTGGATGCGGCTGAGCGCTTTGCGGTCCACACCCTGGGTATTCAGGCAGACCAGGTGGCGGCTGTTTTCATCAAAGAGGTAGAAAGCGCCAAGCTGGGCGTTGGCTCCATCAATGATATGCTCCAGCGCCTTATTGGCGAGGGTGTTGATATCGATCGAGGCCAGGTCCGCCAGAAAAGCGCCGAACTTCGTCTGGCGCGTAAACGCATTGGAAAGCTGCTCGTTTTGCCGGTCAAGCGCTTCCTTGGACTTCATCAGTTCGGCCTGCGAGGAATCGCGGTCGCGAATCGAACTTTCGATCCGTTCGGCCATGAGGTTAATGGCTTTGCCCAGCGATCCGAGCGCGTCACGGGCGCCGCCGGGCGCGCGGCTGCTGTAATCGCCATGACCGATGGCGTCGGCCACCCGGGCAAGATTTTGCAAGCCGCGATTGATGCGCCGAATCTCCCACAGCCCCAGCAGCATCATGAGGACGATGAGCCCGACCTGCAGCCATTGCATCATCTGTTCGCTGTGAAAATTGAATCTGAGGAAAACCGCGGCCAGCATCAGCAGGGACATGATGCTGAAGAGCACGCGAGTGCGGGCGCGAAGGCCGAATTTCTCCCTGGCGGTGCTCATGATTGTCAGCGCGCTTTGCGGCCAAGCTGCGCTTCGATGGTCTCCAGCAGCAATTGGTCGTCCGTGATCGGTTTGCTCAAATAAGCGTCGAAACCGGCGGCCATGAATTCCTCCCGCTCGGCTTTCATGGCATGGGCGGTGAGGGCAATGGCTGGAATGTTCCGGAGCCGCTCGTCGGACCGCAGCTTGCCCAGCAGGGTGGCGCCATCCATCCCGGGAAGGGAAATATCCAGGAGGAACAATTGCGGCGGTTCGACCCCATGACCGTTCAGGGCGTTCAGGGCGGATGCGCCATCGGCAAAGCAAACCACCGAATAAATGCCGCCGATCAGGTCGCAGATCAGGTCCGCATTGTCCTGGTTATCTTCCACCAGCAATACCGCTTTGGTTTTGTTCATTTGCTCTCGCGGTTCCGCCGGCCCTCTCTTTGCATTTCTCCGAGAACCGGGGCCGCATTAAAAGAACGGGAAGCAGAAACGAAACCAGACGCCAGGCGGAGGAAGGTGGCAGCTCGCAGGCGCTTTCGGCGCCTTTTACGCCGTAAGATCGCTGGAAGGAGCAGGAATATCTCCCTGCGCTCAAGGGGTTGCCGCGCGCCGGCGGCCCTTAGCGGCGCACGCGGTAGAAGCGCATCGGCGCCATGTTGGTGATCGTGTAAGGCGACGCGGCGGTCGGGATGTCGGTCCAGACAATGGAACTTTCCGGGGAGCTAAACTCGTCCGTGCATTGCAACGTGCCACACGGCCACAGCAGCGTCACTCCATTGCTGCTTTTGGCAATTGCAAGGGTGAGCGGCGCGCC
Organism: uncultured Verrucomicrobiota bacterium; assembly: GCA_964501475.1. Classification (GTDB taxonomy): domain Bacteria; phylum Verrucomicrobiota; class Verrucomicrobiia; order Limisphaerales; family CAZCUL01; genus CAZCUL01. The sequence continues at coordinate 6,884 of CAZCUL010000735.1, forward strand.
GCTGCCCGTCAGGTAAAGCCCACAAATCTCATCAGACGTCAGAGCCCGGTCGTGAACGGACACTTCGTCGATGACACCGTTGAAGAAGTTACCGGTGTCATCAAAAATCCCGCCTCCGCCAATGTTGAACCCAAAGCTCGATGTGCCATAGCTGCCGGTGACAGTTCCGCCTGTGCCGCGCCGGGTCCCGTTGAAATAGATACTGAGGTTGGTTCCCGTTCCGACGGCGGCTATGTGATGCCACGTTTCATTCGGCAACGAATAAGGAACGGACAAACTGCCGCCGCCCGCGGTGAAAACCTGGATATTGGTAGGGTTGATCAATCCGAATTCCACGGCATCGTTTTGCCCGAAAAGACCGGTGCGATTGTTCTGCGTAGTGAGGAGGAAAATCCAGCCGGTCAGCGTGAACGCCTGGCGATCGCTCAGGAGGCTGCGCATCGTGGTGACGCTGCTCGCGTTCACGAATTCGGCCGCGAAGTCGGCGTCGTTGGTCAACGCCCCCTCGACCCCTTGGAGCACAGTGTTGTAAGTGCCATGGTTGCCGCCGGAGTAATCGAAGGCAGTGCTGCCGGTCGCTTCGCCGAGGCGCCAGTAGCCGATGGGCCCGGTATTGACGAGCGCTGCTTCGTAACTGCCGGCGGTCGGCACGATGACAGTTAACGTCGCCACCATGCTGGTAGCGGAGCCGGCGGAGTCGGTCACGATGGCGCGGTAGCCGCCGCTGTCGGCGGCTTGAATGTTGGTCAGGAAGAGCATGGAGTTTGTCCCGGCCGGGATATTCATCTCATCGTGCTGCCACTGGTAGGTGAACTGCGCAGCCCCCGTCGCCGCAACCTGGAATTTCACATCGCGGCCGGGATAGCCGGCGAGAGATTCGGGGTGCTCTGTGATCGTGGGAAGTTCGGTCGGCTCTACGTTCACGATTGCGGAATCACTGACCAGACCGCCAAACTCATTGCTCACGGCCACTCTGTAGGAGCCTCCATCGGACAGGGCCACATTGCTCAGCACCAGCATGGAATTCGTCTCGTCGGGAATCTGTGTGTCTTCCTTGAACCAGGTGTAGCTAAAGGGCGGTGTGCCGGACGCGGCGACGGAGAGCCGGACCGTGCCGCCTTCGAAGACATTGGTGCCCTGAGGGTGCCCGGTGATAGTTGGCGCCGATTGCACATCGGCGTTCAGGCGGACGTTGTCGAAGTTGGCCTGGGTGAACCCGCCGGTTCCGCCTACGCCCGTATTGGCGGCCCGAATGCGGATGAAATAGTTCTGTCCCACGACCGGATCGTCCGCCTCGACTGTTAGGGTGTAAGTGACATCCGCGATGTTGACCTGGTCGGTGGCGGCCGGGAATATCGGGTTGTTTCCGGCCGCGTTGTCCGGATCCATTACCTGGTGAGTAAAAGTTCCGAGCTCCGTTCCGCCGGCGGTGACCAGGCCGATGGAGTAATCGATGTTGGGCCACGACGTTGTGCTGCGTGCGCCTACCGCCACGGTCAACGTGTAAGTTCCCGGCTGCAGCACTCCGACGATGCCTGAATCAGCACGGGCGACCGTGGGTCCGGGGGGACTGTTGGTGTTGTTCAAATTGATGAAGGCAAGCTGAATGCCCTCGAACGTACCCGGCAAAGACGTCACGCCGTTGAATCCCGGTTTTGAACCGTAAAAATTATTATTGCCGGTCCCGCTGGCCCGCGGGATGACCACACCCCACAAACCGTTGCCCGCCGCCGGGGCGTTCACTTCATAGGCAAACGTCCAGTTGGTCGGCGAATTGGGCGTCTCGGTCATCATCCCGTCGAATTGCTCGCTGTCGGTGCCGTTGGGCGTGAGCGGGCTGCTGCCTGGATTGTTGCCTTGTTCGAAGCTGAAATTCGTGACCGTCACAGAAACCGCTCCCTGGCTAACCGGAGCGAACAGGCCGGCCACCAACAGACAGAAAGACCAGATGGCATTGCGAAGAACGAGGAGTTTCATAGGACGTGGTTTGGCCTCTGCGGAGTTAGACGTTTGCTGGATCGCCTCTGCATGCGTACACACGCGGAGATCAAGCCTTGGATTGTCGGCGTTTCATTGTGCTGAATCGCCGGAATTAAACCGGAATCCTCACCCGAAGTAAAGACGGAAATCGCCCCCGGCCGAACGTCGAACCCTCCGGGACCTTCTGCAAAGGCTGAGGCCTGTTCATGGCCTTAAGCGGCCGTCGAATCAGCTTGCCCTTGACGCGCAGTCGTGCAAACAACTTGCCGGATGGAACGTATCGGAGCAGGTTTGCAACGGAGGTCTTTTGCCAAAGCTTTTCATCAACTTTGGTCCTCAGGGCGCATAGGGTCTCGATGTGCGAATTCACGCAAGCCGTATGGAATTGTCAGTGCATCGCATCGTCCTTCGCTGTAAGGTGTTGATCTCAATTACCGGAGAGATGGCTGAGTGGTTTAAAGCGCACGCCTGGAAAGCGTGAGTGGGCTCATACCCCACCGGGAGTTCGAATCTCCCTCTCTCCGCCAGATCAAGGAAGTGAAGCCGGCGTTTCTCCGTCTTCCACCTCAAAGAATCCGCTTCAAACCCGCCCGTTCATCGAGAAAATTAGCACGATGACACACATCGAAGCCAAATCCCGGCACGCCCAACTGGTCGAGGAAATTCGCGCTCACGATCACGCCTATTACGTCGAGGCCAGGCCGCTCATTTCCGACCACGAATACGACCGGCTTTACCGGGAATTGGCGGACATCGAGAAGCGGTTCCCCGACCTGGCCACGCCCGACTCGCCCACGCAACGTGTCGGCGGCCAGCCGCTCAAAGAGTTCAATCCGGCCCAGCATCTCGTCCCGATGATGAGTCTGGACAACACCTATTCGCAGGCGGAAGTGCGGCAGTTCCTGGCGCGCGTCCAGCGGCTCGTTCCGGGCGAACAACTCGAATGGATCGTCGAACCGAAGGTTGATGGTGTGGCAGTGAGTTTGCGCTACGACCAAGGCGTTTTCACGCTTGGGGCCACCCGCGGCGATGGCGCCACCGGCGACGATATCACCGCCAATCTCAAAACGATCAGAAATATTCCACTGCGTCTGCAACCACGCGCGAATCCGCCCAGGACAATCGAAGTCCGCGGCGAGGTTTATCTGCCCATTGCCCGGTTTGCAAAAATCAATGAAGAGCGCGCCGCAGCCGGCGAAGAACCGTTCGCCAATGCCCGCAACGCCGCCGCCGGGTCGCTCAAACAGCTCGATCCCCGCATCGTCGCCAAACGCGGCTTGGAAGTTGTCATTTATGGCCTCGGCTATCTGGATTCGGAAAAGCCGCCCGCCACTCACAGCGAAGCCCTTCACTGGCTGCGGGAGCTCGGTTTTAAAGGTCCTGAGAAGACCTGGCTTTGCCACACGGAAGAAGAACTGATTGCGGCCATCGACGAGATCGACGCCATCCGGGCCAACCTCACCTACCAGACCGACGGCGCCGTCATCAAACTCAACTCCTTTGGCTTGCGGGAAAAGGTCGGTGCCACGGCCAAAGCCCCTCGTTGGGCCATGGCCTACAAGTACGCCGCCGAGCAGGCCGCCACCAGACTTCTCAACATCCGCGTGCAGGTGGGCCGCACCGGAGCACTTACGCCGGTCGCTGATCTGCAGCCGGTCTTTCTGGCCGGCTCAACCGTCCAACGGGCCACCCTTCACAACGAGGACGAGCTGCGCCGAAAAGACATCCGCATCGGCGATATGGTCATTATCGAGAAAGCCGGCGAGGTCATTCCCGCGGTCGTCAAGGTCATTGAGGAACAGCGCACCGGCCAGGAAAAGATTTTTGAGTTTCCCAAAAGTTGTCCCGAATGCGGCAGCCGCACTTCACGCACGGGCAGCGCTGAGAGCGGCGAAGGGGTGGTCTGGCGTTGCGCCAATCCGGATTGCCCGGCCCAAATCCGCGGCCGGATCGAGCACTGGTGCTCCCGCGGAGCCATGGACATCGAAGGCGGCGGCGAGGCTCTCGTCGAGCAACTGGTCCGGACGGGGCTCGTCCGGGACATAACCGACCTTTACAAGTTGAGCCTCGATGAATTGAGCAACCTCGAGAGAATGGGCGGGAAGTCCGCGCAAAATTTCCTGGATGGCGTCGAAGCCAGCAAATCGCGCGACCTGTGGCGGCTGCTCTTCGGCCTCGGCATCCTCCACGTCGGCACGGGTGTCGCCAAGGCGCTCGGCCGTTTTTTTCCCTCGATGGACCAAATCGAGCACTCTTCGTTCGATCAACTGCTCGAAGTGGAAGAGGTCGGCGAGGTCATCGCCCGAAGCCTGGTTCAATGGTTCGGCGATTCGAACAACCGAAAGCTGATCGAGAAGCTGCGCAAAGCCGGCCTGAACATGGAGTCGTCCCTCTACCGTCCACGCGCGGCTGCCGGAGCGCTGGCTGGAAAAACCTTCGTTCTCACCGGAACTCTTCCCGGCCTGAAGCGCGAGGAGGCCGCTGCGAAAATTGAAGCCCTGGGCGGAAAAGTCAGCAGCAGCGTAAGCAAAAAGACCGATTACGTGGTCGCCGGCGATGAGGCAGGGTCCAAGCTCGACAAGGCCCGGAAGCTGGGTGTCAAAGTGCTCGACGAAGCCGAGTTCCTGAAGCTTTGCGGGGATGATGTATAGACATCAGCAAAGGAGCGCGGCTCTCCCCGGCCGCAGCGCACGGCGAAGGATGGCTGACGCCGGACTCTCCAGCGCCTTTCGCATTCGCGAGCGCTGCGGGTGGGGACAGCCGGGCTCCGACAAATGCGTGCGACCGGCCGGTTCACCAGGCTGAACTGAACGAAGAGGCGCGTCTGCCCTGCATCGCCAACCTCATCACCCGCAAAGAATCCGGCGAGAACACCACGCTTGAAAGCGTAACTGACAGAGCCCGCCTCAGGGTGTGAGACCGGTGCTGACGCGGTAGAATCTGCTATCGCCGGTCAAGCTGTTGGTGCGCACCATCGTGGAATCAAATGCCTGCTCCGACATCGCTGGATCGTCGCTGAATGGTTCGTTCAGATTCGGCGCCGACTGCACCTTGTAGAACAGTCCACGAATCGTATTGAACCTCAGTTCGCTCTCAGTAGGATTGAGCTTCCGCATGGCCAGCGTGCTCGGACTGTCCGCAATCGAGCCGTCAAAATACCTTTGCGTCAAAGCCCAGATGCCTTGTCCGCACTCGGCGCCCACAAGGCGTCCGGCGGAGTCGTCTGCCGGCGGGTGGATGCCGCCCCAGATGCGCGAGATTCCGACCTGGTCAGCAGCGTCGAAGTAGGTGGCCCACTGCAAGGTGACAGGCTCGGTCGGGCCTTTCTCGTTGAGCAGGTTGGTGATGGTATAGGAACTCATGCCGCCGGGGAAAAAGGCCGAGCCGGTAAAAGCCGTGAGCAGTTCCGCGGCGGAGCGGCTGAAGGTGCTGTGACCCGAAATGTAGCCGGGAAAAGCTGGAGTGACAAAATTGGATCGTTGGTAGGTGGTCCAGGTATCGGCATGCAGCCACTTGACACCCTGATGCGCCATCCTGTGCGGTGGTTCGCCAGGCCACGAGAGCAAGGCGATCTTACCGTCCGTCAGACCTGCGTGCCGTCCGGACGCTCGCGAGGAGGGCGTGACCAACTCGATCAGATTCGTAACGAGGGGCAGGCCGTTGGCGTTGTAGGAAGGGCTGCCGGGCTCGCTGGACTGGCCGAGGCCGCCCAGGTATCGAATCGCGCTGAGCGGACGCCAGGCGTCGTAGTAGCGCTTGACGCCCCAGGCGGCACAACCGGCTTCATGGACGGCTGCGTTCAGGGCGAAATACATTTTCACGTCCCACTCCAAATCATCCACGACCGGTCCCGTGCCGCCGAGAATCAGCGCCGTCACGTGGGCCAGATCGAGATGCCGCGACGCCGACTTGACGGCGGCGGCCGCC
>CAZCUL010000736.1:0-2672 GCA_964501475.1 uncultured Verrucomicrobiota bacterium
CAGTTTCTCGTAGTGCTTGCGAACGTCCTCCTTGGTGAGAAAGGGAACCTTCTCCAGGTCCGCCGGCGAGTGAAAATGGCGGTTGGGATCGAACCCGGCCGCGCGAAAATGCTCGCGATAAAAGGGGACTCCTTCATAAGCGCGCCGGAGCGTCTGCCTCAGCCGGTCCAGCACGTAAGCGCGTTTTTTCTCCAGCGGCCACGCCTCTGTATGGGCCAGGAACTTTTTGTAGATCCGGTACCCATGCAGCCGGGCGATCGGCCGTATCTGCCTTTTATGAATGGGCATAAACCTCCATCAGCGGTTTTTGCCCGACGCCGTACCGGACACTGCGATACCAGCGATAACAGCTTTTGGCCAGGGGCAGCAACGACCCCGGCAGGCGCACGAATTTTCTGCATCGGTAATAAACCGGCGCATAGGCGCGTTCAGTCTCATTCTGCTTTTGCACTCTGCCTAAAATCTGAAAGGGCGTCTCGCGCCGGAACATCTTTTCAATGCTGTCGCGCAAATCTCCCGTCCAGGTGATCACGTTCATGCTTTCGCCCAAATCGCTGTCGTAATGCGCGTCGCTCCCCCCGAACGGCGCCAAATGCGTCGCGAGCAAGCCCCGAGCCTTTCGATTATCCTCAGCGGAGCTTTTCGCGCTGAAGAGCTCGAAGGCCGCCGGCCGCCCCTCGAAGCATTTCAATCTGCCGACATCCTCGCGAAGCAGCCCATCCTTGCGCCGGAAAGGATGGGGAATCAGGCATAGGCCGTTCTGCTGCCGGATTTCGTCGATGGCTGCTTCGAGTTCGACGGCTTGAATGGGCTCTTTCAGAAAAAGCCCGATGAGATGGCTTCCGTCTGCCAGGGTGCGCTCTTCGCCCACAATCACTCGCAATGGAATTCTTTCCCGAGCAACCAGTCGCTCCAACTCTTGGGCGCCTTCAATGGAGTCATGATCGGTGATGGCCACCGCGTCCAATCCGACCCGCCGAGCCACCCTTACCACCGCGGCGGGATTCATCAGACCGTCTTTGGAAGAGACGGTGTGACAATGCAGTTCCAGGCGAATGGTACGAGGCGAGGTTGTCATAACGCACTTCGAGCCCTGGGGGCTGGCGCTGCCTCTCTGTCCGCAGAGCCCGGCAGACCAGGGCGAGGCGCAATAAACGCGGGCTTCCGCCGACGAAACCGGCGGTCAAATCGAACATTCAGATGGGATTCAGGCCCGCTCATTCAAGACTCCGTTTTGTCCAGGTAAACGCGGCACCAAAGCTCAAAACTCAGCAGAATATAGATCAGATAGTTGTAGTCGTGGCGGCCGGCGGCGTTCTCCTCGATGATCCTGCGCACATAAGCCGGATTAAAAAAGCCGCGGCGTTTCAAAGTCGATTCGGACAGCAGGTCGCCGATCATTTCGCGCAGGTCGGAAACAATCCAAGTGCGGATGGGCGCGCCGAAGCCGGCCTTTCTTCGATTGAGGACCTGGTCGGGCAAAACTCCTTCGAGGGCCCGTTTCATCAGGTATTTCCGGGTGGTGCCCCGCAGCTTCAAATTGGGAGGAACAGCGGCCATGAAATCGACCACTTCATTGTCCAGATAAGGGACCCGGACCTCGACACTCGAGGCCATGCCGGTCTTGTCTGTATAGGCGAGGTTCAGAGACGGCAGGAAGGTGTGCATGTCGAGGTGCAGCATGCGGTTCACAAAATGCCAGCCGCGAGAGCCGCTTAAGATGCGGAGATGCGTTTGGTCACCGGATTTGCCGTTCGCTGCGGCGGCAAATTCGTCCGACAACAACCCGCGGAGATTTTCCTCCGAGGCGTAGGAGAGGAATCCGACCAGCCGGCTCTCGAAAGGCAACGAAGCGCTGGCACTGAACTTTCGCAAGCGCCGAAACGTCCCGGTAAAGCGCCCTCCTCTGGCCGCGGGCAACTTTTCCAAAACTCCTTCAGCCAGATGACGCGCCGCCGCCGGGAGGTGTCCGTAGTATTGGGCCAGTTGCACCGCCAAATGCCAGGGATATCCGCAGAATACCTCGTCGCCGCCCTGGCCGCTGAGGAGAACCTTTGTGTTCTGCTGATGGGCCGCGTCGCAAATCAGATAACTGGTGATCGCCGCCGGATCGGCAATGGGATCGTCCAGGTGCCAGATCACTTTGGGCAAAAGGTCAACGATTCGAGGTTCCAGAATGATTTCCTGGTGATCGGTCTGGAAACGCCTGGCCAGCTCGCGCGCGTAATGGACGTCATCGGGCTGTTGCTCGAACCGCTGGTCCTGCTGGCGAAAGCCAATGGTGAAGGTCTTGATCGGTTCCCGGTTCAAGCTGGCCGCCATGGCCAGAAGCGCCCCGGAATCGACTCCGCCGCTCAGAAACAGTCCGACCGGCACGTCGCTGATCATCTGTCGCTGAACCGCGGACCGCAGCAATTCCCGGAGTGGCGCGAGGAGTTCCTTCTCTTCGGCCTCGTTCTCTTCCTCGAAGGATAACTGGTAGTAAATCCAGCTTGAAGACTCATCCGGTGTGAAGGTCAAAACCTGCGCCGGCATGACCTTGCGGATTTGCCGGAAGAATGTCATCGGCTCCGGGCAGTAACGAAATTGCAGATAAGCCAGCAGCGCATCGTGATCGATCTCCCGGCTGATGGCGGATTCGCAGAGCAAGGCCTTGATTTCCGAAGCGAACA
>CAZCUL010000737.1:0-2907 GCA_964501475.1 uncultured Verrucomicrobiota bacterium
CTTCAGGTCTTCGAGCGGGATCTTGAGCAATTCCAAAACAGGCACAGCCGGAACGGCGGCGGGGTCGTCTCCTGCGGCCAGGTAGTGATCCACCGTGGTTTGGAGCGCGGAAAGAATGAGCTTATCGCAGCGCAGCGCGCGGAAGAACGGGTCTCGCTTGAGGGCGGCGACCAGTTTGCTCTGCCCGGCGATGATTCCCGCCTGCGGCCCTCCGAACAATTTGTCGCCGCTGCAACAGACAAGATGCACACCGCGCCTGAGCACTTCCGCGGGAGTGGGCTCGTGCTCGATTCCAAGCCGTTCGGTCGGCTGCACCGCGCCGCTGCCGAGGTCCTCGACAAACGGCAGCCGCTTCCGCCGGGCCAGCGCCGAGATCTCTTCGGTGGACGGCGACTCGACAAAGCCGCCCATGAAAAAGTTGCTGCGATGCACTTTCAGGAGCAGCGCTGTGTTCGGGCCGATGGCCTTTTGGTAATCGCTCAATGCGGTTTTGTTGGTTGTGCCCACCTCGCGGAGGCGCGCGCCGCTGGCCTCGAGAATCTCGGGAATGCGGAACCCGCCGCCAATCTGAATCAGTTCGCCCCGGGAAATGATGACTTCGGGTTTGCGCGCGGTGAAATGGCGCAGCATCAGGACGAGAGCGGCTGCGCAGTTGTTCACCACCGTGGCCGCGGGAGCGCCGCAGAGCAGGGCCAGGCCATACTCGAGGTAGGCGGCCCGGCCGCCCCGTTCGCCCCCAGTGAGATCAAACTCCAGATTGTTATAATGGCTGCCAATTTCTCGAAGCGTTTCCATGACGTCCGTCCCAAGGGGGGCCCGGCCGAGATTGGTATGGACGAGAATTCCAGTGCCGTTGATCACGGGTTGAATGCGCCCCCGCTTTAAGGCCTCGAGAGCGCCGCTGATCCGGTGGATGACATCATCGAAGGGCGGAACCTTTCCAGTGGAACGCAGTTCAGCCAACTCGCGCCGCACCATGGACACGACGATGGGTCGCGGCAAATCCGCCCTCCTGAGTTCTTGCAGGACCTTCTCGACTGCCGGAATGGCGCGCAGGGACGGCTGCCGCCCTTTCCGGCCACGCCTGACCTTCCGGCGTTCTGTTTTGCTCGGGGAACCCGTCTTCATCATCCCGTAACGCGAATCCTGGGAGTTTTGGATGCCACAATTCTGCCAATGACGGCAGCGCTCGGCGTTTTGAACTTCTTCAAAAGTTTGAGGACCCGCTCGAGCCTGGCCGGTCGCACACAGAGCAAGAGGCCGCCGCTCGTTTGGGCATCGGCCAGCAGGACCTTCTGCGCGCTGGTCGCTCCGTGCCATTCGGTAAAATCAATGGCGGTCTCGAGGTTTTGCCGGCTCCCGCCCGGGATGCACTCCTTTTCAATCAGCTTAAAAACTTCCGGACTGATGACGGGCAAACGGGCTGCTTCGATCTCCGCGCCCACGCGGCTGGCGCGGCACATTGAACCGAGATGGCCGAGCAAACCGTATCCGGTCACGTCCGTTCCGGCGCACACCAGACCGCGTTCGGCAAGCTCGGCGCCCACAACGTTAATCCGGCTCATCAGCCGTGTTGCTTTCGCGGCCAGAGCGGGGGAAGTGATCTGGCGCTTGATGCCGGTGGTGACAATTCCCGTGCCCAGCGGCTTCGTCAGAACAAGAAGATCGCCGGCTTGCGCATGGGCGTTTGTGATCATGCGTCGTGGCGATACCAGCCCCGTCACCGCCAATCCGTAAATCGGCTCCGGATTGCGGATGGTATGCCCGCCTAACAGGACGCAGCGTGCCTCTTTGGTCTTCGCGGCGCCGCCGCGCAGAATCTCGGCAATGATGGAATTCGACATCACCTCAGTTGGCACGCCCATGAGATTGAGGGCGGTCAAGGGGCGTCCACCCATGGCATAAACGTCGGACAAGGAATTGGCCGCGGCGATTTGCCCGTACATGAACGGGTCGTCCACAATCGGCGTAAAAAAGTCCACCGTTTGCACGAGCGCGCGATTCCGGTCCAGCCGGTAAACACCGGCGTCATCTGCCGTGGCGGAACCGACCAGCAGATTGCGATCGCGGATTTGAGGGAGCTGCCGCAAAACTTGCGTCAGAGCTTTTTGGCTGAGCTTGGAAGCTCAGCCGGCGCAGGAGGACAGCGACGTCAGCTTCAGAATCTCTTCGCGCGACACAACGCCTCACCTCCTTTCCGGAAAAATTGGCGGAGAGGGTAGGAATCGAACCAACCCTCCGACACAGAGTGCCGAAGCAACGGTTTTGAAGACCGCGGGGGCCACCAGGCACCCTTCACTCTCCCTTGAAAATTCTGCGGAGCCTCCCGTAACTGCCGAAAGTCCCGAAGCTCTGTTCGGGTGGAAGAACGCGCGCTAGCGTTTGGCGCGAACCGATTTGAGGATGGCGTCGGGCTCAGGGAACTGGCCCGTCTGGAGCTTGGAATAGATAAGCTTGCCATCAACGCTGACCTCAAACTTGCCGCCGCCTGACGGAATCAGGGCGAGCGACTTGATGTCCTGCTTGAGCCGCAAGAGCTTTTCCGTCAGACCGACGGCTTGCGGCTCATAGTTTCACAGGCTGCAATATTCGATTGCGATTTCCACCGGCATATGTGGGAACCCTAGGGACGGCGTCTCCCAGCGTCAAGGAGCAGTCCGGGGTGACAGCAATTCTCTCCATGAACCTCCTCTTCCTGCCCGCGCAGCAGCGGGCGGAATGGCTGCGCCGCTGAACGCGGCCCTGACGGCGCAGCCCGCCGTCCAACACCGCAAAGCGGTGCCAGAAGGTAGCCGGAGGTCGCAGCGTAGCGGAGACCTCCGGAAAGGGTTGGCAAAGAAGCAGCACCCCAGCGGGGTGCCAGACGGTGCACCAAAAGCGGGTGCCAGAGTTTTCTCTCCGACATGA
>CAZCUL010000738.1:0-9626 GCA_964501475.1 uncultured Verrucomicrobiota bacterium
TTTCCCGGCTGCCGCCGGATTCGCAAATATGCCAGCAAGGCAAAGGCAGCCGGTTCGATGCTTTGCAGCGGCCAACCCATGTGCTCCGAGGTTTGGATCTGCGGGGCACAGTGAGTCTCGTCCAACGCGCGTCGTAGAGCCTTTAGAAGAGCGGGATTGGCTGCTCCTCCGCCACACAGGATGATCTGGTGAGGCATGGATGAAAGGTGCTGTTGATAATTCAAAACAATCGACCGCGCCGTGAATTCAGTCAGCGTGGCCAAAGCATGATATTTCGAAAGATGCGCCTGTTCTATCTGGCGTATGACCTCTGCGAAAAAAGGCTCGCCGAAGAGCTCGCGCCCCGTGCTTTTGGGTGGAGGCCGTCCGAAGTAACGATGTTTTAACCAGCTTTCCACGAGCGGCTCGCAAGCAGCGCCCCTTTGCGCCCAGCGCCCGTCTCTGTCCATAGCTGCTCGGCCCGCCGAAAAATGGCGCGCAGCCAAATCCAGGAGCACGTTTCCCGGCCCGGTGTCGAATGCCTGAATTCGGGCTGGCTTATACCGCCAGTCGATGGACGTGACGTTGCTGATCCCGCCCAGATTATTGACGCAGACGTGCCGTCCTCTGCGACCGAACGCGTTCACATGAAAGAGCGTGGCCAGTGGCGCACCTTGCCCTCCCATCGCCATGTCCGCGGCCCGAAAATTGTTGATGATCGGTATCCGCAAGCTCGCGGCCAGATAAGCCGGCTCTCCGAGTTGGAAACTCGCTGGGGCCGACAAGCCCGGGCTGTGGAAAACCGTCTGTCCATGGAGGCCCGCCAGTTGCGGCTTCTCGGTCCGTGCGATGCCTTTCGCCGCATGCCGGGCGTAAAAACGTCCAAGATCGTGATGAAGCTGGCACAACGGGTGGCTCCGCAATTCGCCGGCAGCCGCTTGATGAAGTCGTTCGCGCAATGGCGGAGGGAAAGGGGCGTGCCAAAGACGAACCAGCCGGGTGTTCCGCGGGGTGATGCGACAGAGGGCATAGTCCACCCCGTCCATGCTGGTTCCGGACATGATGCCAAGGACTAACATGTCCCGAATGTTGGCCGATCCTGGCACGGTCTTTCCAGCCGGCAGTACTTTCCCGAGTTCACTTGGGACTTAGGCCCGTGATGATTCGGGCGCCCCGTTTGTAGGCGAAATAGGAGTAGGCCCATTGCAAAAGCACGGCGAGTTTGTTGCGGAAACCGATCAGGAAAATCAAATGCACCAACAGCCACGCCAGCCACGCAACGAACCCGTGAAACTTGAAGGGCCCCGCTTGTGCCACCGCCGCCGAACGCCCAATGGTGGCCATGGTTCCTTTGTCCCAGTATTTGAATCCCGGGCGGCTTCCCGGCCGGCCCGCGGGCAAGGTCAACTCATCTTCGATAATTCGCTGGACATGCCGTCCCATTTGCATTGCGGCCGGAGAAACACCGGGCACAGGTTTGCCCGCTTTATCCAGAACCAGCGCCAAATCTCCTATGGCAAACACCTCGGGATAACCCGGCAGGCTGAGGTCGGATTTCACTTTCACTCTGCCGGCGCGATCGGATTCGACGCCCAATTTTGCAGTAATGGGACTGGCACAGATGCCGGCAGCCCAAATGATATTCCCCGCCTCAATCACATCTCCGCCGGCAAGTTCCACTTGGCCTGGCCGAATATCCTTTACCATGGCATTGGTGCGGACCTGGACGCCGAGGTTTTCCAATTGCACCTTGGCGCTCGCAGACAGGTCCTCCGGCAAATGCGCCAGAATCCTCGGCCCGGCTTCTATCAGGACAATACGCGCCTGACTTGGATCGATCCGGCGAAAATCCCGCTTCAACACATGCCGCGCCAATTCCGCGAAAGCTCCCGCCAGCTCCACTCCCGTGGGGCCGCCGCCCACGACGACCACAGTCATGAGCCGGTCGTGCTTGCCGGGGTCCGGCTCCGTCTCCGCCTTCTCAAAAGCGAGAAGAACCTCGCGGCGAATCCGCAGCGCGTCATCCAGTGTTTTCAGTCCCGGGGCGAACTGTTCCCACTCCGGATGGCCGAAATAACTCGTCACGCCCCCCAGCGCCAGGACCAGGTAATCGTAAGCCAGCACCGAATCGCCCAAATGCACGATTCTGTTGGCGAGATTCACTTCCTTCACCTCGTCCAGCAACACTGCAATCCACGGCTTATCGGAAAGAATCGAGCGAATGGGCTGGGCAATTTCCGGCGCTGACAACCCCGCCGCGGCCACTTGATAAAGCAATGGCTGAAACAGGTGATGGTTGGTCCGATCCACCAGCGTGACCCGGGCGGACGACTCCCGAAAATGCTCGCAAAAGGTCAACCCGCCGAATCCAGCCCCTAAAACCACAATATGCGCCAGCTTTGAGTCCGCCATGACTCAAGATTCTTCAGAGGCTGTCAGTCTTTTGCAATGCGAATGCGTGAACAGCACAAGACTGAAATGTCCGCCGCGAACCTCGTCGGCGCTCTTTGATGGTCCGTTCTTGGGGATAAGGCGGGAAAGCTGCGAAGGGGGGGGCCTGCTCGTGTTTCACCGGCATGAGTCAATCGTCGTTGGTCCTGCCAGTCATTACTTGAAAGAGCGCTTCTGCGTGAAAGACTTTGCGTGCTCGATCGCGGCGCCGGCAATCCGCCCGAGAATGCCGCCATCAAAGGCATTGCTATTCTTGGTCGCCCCGCGCCGGATAAGTTTGCGACCCGCCCGCGCATCGCCCAAACCACCCGCGATGGCGGACAGTTCGGCGTGTTTGTTGATCCGCAAGCCAGCCTCGCCCGTTACCTCGCCGGCGAAATCCCCCTGCGCCTTCAATCTGCGCCCGATCTCGATCAATGGATGACGCTGCCCAATCTGCCTGAAGTTGGAGCCGAGGGAGCGTTCTTCTCTCTGCCGGTGCCTGCCGGCGACGCGACTTTCTTCCGTGCCGTGATTGCTCCACCGTGAGCCGCGACGCCCAGGAACGCGCGTGACTGTCGCTCAATGCGAGGTTCGCCACGTTCCCTTGCCGTGCTTCTGAGTGGCGCTACCACGCTGGGCTGTATGCGGGAAGCCTGGCAGGCTTGGGTCCGCCGGATTTTCACACGCCCAAAAATCTCCCCGGTGACGCCGACATTGCCTAACACTCCAACCCCCCAAACCATTCCTTGACACCCAAGGTGCCGAGCTGTAAATACAAAGTAAATACATGGCATGGCCAATGAAGTTACGGAGTAAGCACGATGGAATTTGACTGGCAGAGTCCGCCGTTTAATCTGAGTACCTCTTTACCCATTCAGGACATCGAGGAATCATTTGAAGACCCTTTCGCTGTGCGGCTTCTGCCGGATTCTTCACGGTTTTCCGTCCAGGCCCGCTACTTCAATCTGGGGATGAGTCCCAGCGGAGTGGGAGTTTTCAGTGTTTACCGGACGAACGGCAAACAGATTCGCGTGGTGTTTGCCCGGCCGTTCGAGCCTGAGGAACGGTTCTTTTATCAGCGAAAGATGGATCAAAGCCTGAAGTCGGTAGGCGGTGGTCAGTGAGTCGGTGATTTGAAACACTATGAATGCGATTGGTGGGTGGGATGAAGTGCCGTTGTTCGACAGCGAGCAAGCGGAGGCGGATTTTTGGGCGGAAAACCGCCTCGAGCTTCGCCTGATGGATTCCTCGGTGGCTGCCGGAGCTGAAACGGCCGAGTCGGTTACCATCACACTGCGAATCGATCCGCGGATGCTGGCGCGGATTAAACGCCTGGCCCGGTCGCGCTATTTGAACTACCAGAGCATGATTAAACAATGGCTCAGCGAACGAATGGAACAGGAAGCTCAACGGGCCAACAGCAACTCGAGGCAGCAAATATGAACGGACGCAGAGTGCAGATCACAGAGCGGCAGTGCGGCGGAAACGCTGCAGTGCACGGCCACCCTCTCCTTCCCTCTCTCCTCAATCCTCTCCCCACTCATCCGTCGCGGGGAGAAAAAGAGGACTCTCGCGGCGCGCGACGCGGCGGAAGGGGACGCGCCTTCACATTGATTGAATTGCTGGTGGTGATTGCCATCATTGGGATTCTGGCGGGCCTGACGTTGTCCATTCTGCCAGGGGTGAAGGTTAAGAAGGTCCGGTCGGCCGCCACGGTCCAGATCAAGCAGGTTCAAACGGGAATCGAGGGTTACAAAGCCGATTTCGGCATGTATCCGCAGGACAACCCCTTTGACCCCGCGCAACCGCCGCTTTTCTACGAGTTGACGGGAACGGTTCGCATTGCGCCGGACACATATCAATCGCCCTACTTTCCCGGCGATCCGCTCCCCGCCGGGAACCTCCAAACCGGTCTTGGCGTCACCGGCTTGGTCAATAGCGTCGAGTCCACCGTGAATGAGAAGCCGAACAATTTTTTACCGAACCTTTCGCAGAGAGAGATCGGGCAGGTAACCGCCTCAGGCATCGCGCTTCTGATTGTTCCCAACGGCTGGCCCGGGGACCATCCCGGAGGGGGCGCGATTCCAGGGCAACCAGGGTTGAATCCATTGCGCTACGTTGTTTCAAAGCCGTTTGATACCCGGCAAGGCATTACCCAGCCCATCAACAACCCCGACACCTACGATCTTTGGGCGGAACTGATTTTCGACGGCAAGACAAACATCATTGGAAATTGGAGAGAGTGATTATGAAAACGGCGCGCAAATATTATCGGCTGGCCCGCCACCTCGAAGTCGAGTGGCACGACCAGAGTTGGACGGCCCAGGTGTTGCGAAAGAAAGAGAATCCCATCCAGGTCCGGATCCGCCAACCCAGCGCGACGGTGATGGACGCGAGTTGCCGGACCGCCGGGCGGCGCGGCTGGTTTGATCTGATTTCCTTTTTCCGGCGCCGGCCGTTGCGGATTGATCCTGTGCGGCGCGGCGAGCCCTTCAAAGGGCCTTCGCGATTTGATGCGCGCCCGCGTGGATTCACGCTCGTCGAGATGTTGGTGGTCATTGCCATCATCGGGATCCTTGCCGGGATTCTTCTGCCGACCCTGTCGAATGCGAAGAAGAACGCGCGCGTTGCTCAAGTGAAGACCGAGATGAGCAACCTGGTTGGGGCGATCAGAGCCTATGAGTCCGAGTATCAACGTTTCCCGATGGCCAAAAATACCCAGGACGACCCCGCCAGACACAACGTCGATGGGGACATCACCTTCGGCCTTGCGGGGCCTTCAAACGCCGAGATCATGCAGATTCTGATGGCTGAACAGGGAACCTTCAACCCGCAGGGAGCGCGGAATCCGCGCGGCAACAGATTCATTGAACCCAAGATGGTTTCCGGACAGACCCCTGGTGGAGTCAGCACGGACGATTTCGTTTATCGTGATCCCTGGGGCAATCCCTACGTCATCACCTTCGATTTTGACGACAATGGAAAGACCTACGACGCGCATTATGCGGGCGTGGGGGCCAAGGGGTTGATCGAGGACAGCAAGAACCGCCATTACTCCAATAATTCCATTATTGTCTGGTCTTTTGGCCCGGATAAATTTTCCAAGGCCCTTCAAGGCAGTCCCCCGGACGCAGACAAGGACAACGTGGTGAGCTGGTAAACCAATGCGCAAAACGCGGATCAAACGAATGTGCCGGATTCGGCCGAACGCGCCGCCAGTCGCGAAGCGTCTGGAGTGCGCCAGTCCTCTGGCGCTTTGGCTCAGGCGGTTTCAGAATAGGGGGCGTGTTAGTCGCTCCTGGGCGGCAGCGAAGGAAAAGCGGCAGGAGACTGCCGCAGGCGCGACTCCTGATCCGTGCTCCGCGGGTCAGACCCTGCGCGCCTTTACCCTCCTGGAATTGCTCATTGTGCTGGCCATCATCGGCATTCTCGCGGCCATTTCGTTGCCGGCCATGAAAGGCATTGGCGAGTCGAACATCATCGCGTCAGCCAATCGCCAGTTGCTGGATGACTTTGCTTTGGCGCGGCAGCAGGCCATCAACGGGCGGTCCGTCGTCCATGTCGTCTTTGTTCCGCCGTTGAATCAGCTTGCCGGCAACAACCCGGAGAACACGCCGCGCGATCAAAAGATGTGGGACCGCCTGCAAACGGCTCCTTACACCACCTACGCGCTTTACGCCGAGCGCAGCGTGGGAGATCAGCCCGGCCAGCCGCATCCGCGCTTCCTGACTTCATGGCGCAGCCTCCCGGATGGCGCCTTGTTTGCCCCCTGGGAATTTGATCCGTCCGTTCCCGGCTCCTTCACCTATACCAATGGAATTCGTTTTCCGACGCTCGACGACATGGATTATCCCATGACGTTCTTGCCGGCCATCACTTTCCAGCCGGATGGCAATCTCGCCGGCCTGCGCGACGAAGTCGTTCACCTGTCGCGCGGCAGCGTGCTTTCCGGCCGTGACAGCGGCGGCAACGTCATTTTCGATGTCATCGAGCGGCCCCCCGGCAATTCAACGAACAACTTCAACCGAATCCGCATTAACGGCCTTACGGGCCGCGCGACAATCGAGCGGCCGGAAATCCAATGAAAATCGCTTTTAAACCATCGCGCCAGGCTGCAGCCAGCCTCGGGTTCACCATGGTGGAAATCGCGCTCTGTCTGGCGGTCATAGCCTTTGCGCTCGTCGCCATCATTGGCGTTCTGCCCACCGGTCTGCGGGTTCAACAGGACAGCCAGGCCGAAACGATTATCACTTCGGACGGCCTTTATTGGATCGACGCCATCAGGGCCGGCACGAACGCTCCGGACGATCTGGTCAATTACGTCGAGCAAATCGACAATCCGAAAGAGCCCTTTCCGGGCCCCTTCAACAGCGGCCGCGAGATCGTCGAGTTGATGGTCAGAACTCAGTACATCTCGACCGCGAGGGTTCGCGCCATCAGCGGTTCGGCCATCGAGAAATCTCCCAACGCCGAGCTGGCTTTTTCCTACGACATGGTGGTGGGGTTCGTTCAGACCAACCAGGCAATACCTGACCTCTACGACCTGAGCCTGGAATTTCGCTGGCCGGTGCTGCCCAACGGCGGCGTCGGCAGAAATCGCAAGGTCCTGCGCACTCTCCTTTACGGCACCATGACCAACGGCTTTTTCGAACCTCGATGAGAAAAAGGAATTTCATCTTCGACGTAGGTCAGGCGTCCCGCCTGACCGGCAGCCATTGGCGCTGGACCGCGGTGCGGCGCAACCGGCGGACCGCGGCTGTGTCAAACCAGCCGCAGCACCGTGGAAGTTCCAAAGTCGATGGCGAATCGAACGCGATACCGTCGTCTATGGTGCTGCGGCTGGTGCTCTGCACACAGCCGCGGTCCCAACGAAGGGGGAGGCGGGACACCTATTCTACCTTTCGCGGGGGCTTCTCGTTGATCGAGCTGATGGTGGCGGTGGCTTTGTTGAGCGTCATCATCGTGGGGTTGCTCGCCATGTTTTACCAAGTGCAGCGCGCTTTCCGGATTGGCGCGGGCCAAAGCGATGTGCTGGAGTCGGGCCGGGCAGCGATGCAGATGATGCGGCTGGAGCTGCAGGAGATAGCGGCTTCCGGGGACCCGAACATGATCAATTTCGCGTGGCGGCAGACTCCGCAAACAACGGTCTGGCAGCAAGGTTCCCCAAACGTCGGCATCACCCGGATGAACGAGTTGAATGATTTCGCGTTTCTGCGCCGCCAGAACGATCTTTGGACCGGCACGGCTTATCGGCTCGACACCAACTCGATCGCCAGCACGCTTTACCGGCTGGTCGAAACGACTCCTGCGACGAATGTTTTTGGCCTGAACAACGTTTTCGGTTACGCGCCGCTCGGCAACCCCACCAACCGGTTTGCCCGCATCATCGACGGCGTGGTCCACCTGAGAATCATCCCTTACGACGCCAACGGGTTGGTTATCACGACGAACATTTTCCTGGGCGGCGCCTTGCCGGCGGTCATCGAGCTGGAGCTCGGAATTCTCGATCCGGAAAGGTTTGAGAGGTTCAAGGCGCGTGGGAGTGATCCGGCCTATCTGGAAAAGCGCATCGCCGATGTCCACATCTTTCGCCAGCGCATTCCGATTCGGGTGAGCCAATGAAGTTTTGTTTGCAACGCAGTTTTCAAAGTAGAACAGGCGTCTCGCCTGTTGGAGCGCGGCGAGAGGCGAAGGAAACGCTCGCCCTGGAGCGCGCGCTGGACAGGCGGGACGCTTATCCTACAGTTGATCCCCTTTCTTCCAGAGGGATGGGCAGAGGAGGTTTTCCCCTCTCCTCGATCCTCTCCCCACCCCTTCGTCGCGGGGAGAGGAAGGTAGAAGCGAAGGATTCGCGTGCGCGCGAAGGCGTCGCGCTGGTTATTACGCTGATCATGCTTTCGATCATCACGGTGATCACGGTGGCGTTTTTGGCGGTGACGCAGCGTGAGCGGGCGTCTGTGAGCCAGACCGCTCACATGGCCGACACCGAACTGGCCACAGGGGCCGCATACGAACGACTCAAGGCGGAGATTCTGTTTTGGGTCCAGGTTCAGGCGTTTGCCGATACGAATGCCTACCCGCCCGGGCCCGGCTTGCTGGTCTCAACGAATTTCGATGGTTGGGACATTACGAACAACGCTATTCCGCCTGCAGATTGGCTTACCAATTTGCAATACGACCCTCGCGTGCCGGTTCTGGCGAATACGAACATTGGAAGCCAGACCGGGCCTTTGGACCCGCGATATTACCTCGATCTCAACCGCAACGGCCTCTTCGAAGACTCGGGTCTCATTGTCGAACCGGTGCCGGGCGGATTCATCACCAACTTTGTTTGGGGCGATCCGCAGTGGGTGGGTGTTTTGGCCGACCCAAACCGTCCACACTCCGGCGACAACCATTTCGTCAGTCGTTACGCTTACATTGTCCTGCCGGCGGGGATCGGTTTGGATCTAAACTTCATTCACAACGACGCCAAGCGGCTCAATGCCAACCCCGGATTTCGACGGAATCAGGGGGTCGGCTCCTGGGAAGTGAATCTGGCCGCGTTTCTCGCAGACGTAAATACGAACCTCTGGGGCGACCCGGTGCTGGGTTATGCCTACAACCCGGACATGACATTTTTCAGCCGCGGGTTCGCCTTTCAGGATGCGCACGAACTCCTTCAGTTCCGCTACAACGGCACCTACAACAGCCTGCGCCCGGCCGCCCAGCTTTTCGCCGCGGCTGGATTGGTCCAGTTCCGGAACGATGTGGTGGACGAGTATTCGGACGGTCCGCTGGGCCTCTTCGACGATGGCGACAACGCGAACCTCGCCTGGCCGGGCTCGGATGGCCCGCAGCATTTCTTCAGCATTCACGATCTTTGGGGCAATCCGCGCAGTCCGAACTATCCCAATTTCGTAAGCCGCCTTCACGCCGCCTCGACCAACGCCAACACCTCCAGCCGCTACACGTTTTACCGGATAGTGGAACAGCTTACCACCGACGCCGCCCCCGATGACGCGGACAAAATCAATCTCAATTACGTCAACGTGGCCGGGTTCAGTCCCACGAACCTTATTTCGTGGACGGAGCGGCAATCCAGTTTTGTGCAGCAAGCGGGGGCTGAAGGTCCGACGTTGTTCTTCCACGAGGCTGCCGACCGGATGTTGCGGCGGGAATTCGTTCCGCGCGGGTTGACCAATATCAGCGTCCTCAACATCCCCATTTACACC
>CAZCUL010000739.1:0-10320 GCA_964501475.1 uncultured Verrucomicrobiota bacterium
GGAGAGGAGGTTCATGGGTAAGACCGGGACTAGGCCAGTCCGGCTTTTTGTTCGGCGCGCAAGGCCTGCTCATAGCACTCGAGCGCTTCGTCGAACCGTTCCATTTGATTGAAGACGCCGCCTTTGTAAAGGTAAGCGAGAGTCATGGCTTGATTGCGTTGGATGGCGTGATCGTAACATTCGATGGCTTCTTCCAGTCGTTTGAGGCGTTCCAAGGCGGTTCCTTTCTTAACGAGCGCCTCGGTGTTGTTCGGATCCTGGACCAGGGCGCGATCGAAACATGCCAGCGCCTTCTCGGGTTGATTGAGGTTGAGCAAGGCCTGCCCTTTGCCCAGGAGCAGCGTCAGATGATCCACCCTTGATGAATTGGTTCCGTTGCTGGCGGAACCCGGCGCAGACTCGGACGATGCGCTCTCCTGCCCGCGGTGTGTCTCAGCCGTTTGTTCGAGCTCGCGCACGCGTTTCTCGAGCCGATCGAGAACGGCACGGAGCCGGGCGCTGGCCTGTTCGGCCGGGTTCTCAGCAATCAGTTGGCGCTCTCCGGCGCCAAGTGCGCCCGGGAGAGAACTGTGCCCGAGGAGATGGGCGGAAGGCAGCGTTGCGGCCATTTCAGCGATGCGATTCATGGCGCGAAGCTGGAACCACCCGGCCACGATCATCGAGAGGAAGCCGGCGATGGCAAAAATGACGGCGAGAGTCAGAACGAAGCGGTTGGAACTGTGAACGGCATCGAGTTCCTGTTGCCTGCGGAGATCCAGACTCTGCTCGATTAAGCGCAGCCGTTCGCTCAGGTTCTCGGAATTGCGCTGGGCCAGCGATTGCGCCTCGGCGCGATTCTGCTGCAGAGCGAGCACGGCGCCATGCATCTGCTCCTGAAGTTGAAGGTAAGCCCGCATGGCTGCTTCCGAGCCCGCAGTCTCTTTGGGAATCGCCTCTCCCTCCGCCTCCGCCGCCGGCGGATCGTTGGTCTCAACCGTTGGCGTGTCAGCGCCTCGGAGCGGGAGGGTCAAAACGAAGGCGAGCAGGCACAGGGAAATTTTTAGAGGGCAGAGAAAGCGTCCGTTCATAACTCCGGAATTGTTTGAACGGAACGTAAAAACCTGGCAGGGGATTGCAAGACAAAAGGGGGCCGTCACCCCGGGGCGGGCGCATCCTGGGCCCTGCCGTCGCGGTTCGAAGTGCCGGGGGGGGGGCGTCTTGATTGGGATGCCCCTCTCGGCTCGGGGATAATTCCGGGTGGTGGATGCGCCTCGGGTCGGCCGCAGAGCCGCGGGCGGTCTTTCTGCAAGATTGCCAGTGAGGCTGCCCACGCTATATTCACATTTCATTGCCTGCGCGAACGGCGGGATTAGCTATGGAAATTATTCAGTTTATTCTCATTTTGCTCCTGGTGTTGCTGCTGTTTAACCTGCTCATCTTTGTCCATGAGTGGGGCCATTTCCTCGCGGCGCGCTGGCGCGGGCTGAAGGTGGAGCGGTTCGCCATCTGGTTCGGAAAACCGATTCTGAAACAGGAAATCAACGGCGTCGAGTATTGCCTCGGCTGGATTCCCGCAGGCGGCTATGTCTCGCTCCCGCAAATGGCGCCCATGGAGATGGTCGAGGGCAAGACCGACACCCCGCGCGAAGAACTCCCGCCGATTTCGGCCACGGACAAGATCATTGTGGCGGCAGCAGGTCCCCTTTTCAGCTTTTTGCTCGCCATTGCCTTTGCGTTCGTCGTCTGGGCCGTCGGCCGGCCGGTCAGCGAATCCGAAAAAACGACGACGATTGGTTACGTGGTTCCGGATGGACCCGCTGCCCAGGCCGGTCTGAAGCCCGGGGACGAGATTCTGAGTGTGGACGGCAAGCCGGTCCGGAAGTTTGGCGGGATGGGCGACAGCGTGGTTTGGCGGGTGGTGAGGAGCGAGGGAGAGAGCGTTCCCATCAAGGTGCGCCGCGACGGCACGGAGATGACATTTCAGGTCAAGCCCATCAAGGCAAAGACCCGGGCCTGGCAGCGGAAAAGCCTGCGCGAGATCATGGTGATGCCCGCGCAGTCCGCCGTGGTGGCAAAAGTGTACACGAACAGCCCGGCGGCGGCCGCGGGTCTGGAGCCTGGAGACGAGATTGTGGCGCTGGAAGGGGAAAAGCTGGTTCATTACGCCATGGTGGGCGAGTACATCGAACGGGAGCAACCGGAGGAAGTGGCGCTCACCGTGCGACGCGGCGAGAAGTTCTTGGACGTGAAGGTTGAACCGGAGATACCGGTGCAGCCGCCCGACGAAAAGACACCGCGTATCGGCATCCTTTGGGGCGACGGGGGCAGGGTGGCGCTCGTCCATCCCGGACCCATCGAGCAGGTCGTGGCCAGCGTGGATGCCATGATCAGCACCTTTGATGCGCTCTTCTCCCGCAAGTCCGACATCAAAGCGCAACACCTGGGTGGCGCCATCAAAATCATCAACGTCTATTATCTGCTGTTTAAAAGCGAACAGGGTTGGCGCCTCGCGCTTTGGTTCAGCGTCTTGATGAACGTGAATCTTGCCATTTTGAATCTTCTGCCCATTCCGGTGTTGGATGGCGGGCACATCACGCTGGCATTGGTGGAAGGGTTGCGGCGCAAACCGGTGAGCGTGCGCTTCCTGCAATTCGTCCAGACGGCTTGCGCGGTTTTGCTCATCGGTTTCATGCTCTATATCGCCTTCTTTGACGTTCAGGACCTGAGGGGCGGTAAGAAGAGACCGGACCTGATGTTCGCCCCGAAACCGGACGCCAAATCATCGGGGCAATGACCTTTATGCGCTATTGTTCCTCGCCCTTCTCCTATCAGCGCCGCAAAAGCCGAGAGATGGTCGTGGGCAATCCCGCTCAGGGCGGCGTTATCATCGGGGGGGATCATCCGGCGGTCGTTCAGTCGATGCTCACCTGCGACACGATGGATACCGGGGAGTGTGTGAAGCAAACCCTCGATCTCGTGGCGGTCGGATGCCAACTGGTGCGCATCACCGCGCCCACAGTCAAAGATGCCGCCAATCTGCAAAACATCGTCGCCGAGCTGCGGGCCCGCGGTTGCAGTGTTCCCATCGTGGCCGACATCCACTTCAAACCGGAAGCCGCCCTGGAGGCCGCGAAGTGGGTGGAAAAGGTCCGGATCAACCCCGGCAACTACGCCGATTCCAAGAAATTCGCGGTCAAGGAATACACGGATGAGCAATACGCCGGGGAGCTGATTCGCATCGAGGAAAAGTTCGTTCCGCTGGTAAAGCTTTGCGGGGAGCTGGGCCGCGCCATGCGCATCGGGACCAACCACGGCTCCTTGAGCGACCGCATTATGAATCGCTTTGGCGACACGCCGTTGGGAATGGTCGAGAGCGCGCTCGAATTTGCCCGAATGGCGCGCAACCATGGCTTCCACAACTTCGGCTTCTCGATGAAGTCCAGCAATCCGAAGGTGATGATCGAGTGTTACCGGCTTTTGGTGGCGCGGCTCGATGAGCTCGGACCGGATTGGAATTATCCGGTGCATCTGGGCGTGACCGAGGCAGGCGAAGGGGAAGATGGCCGAATCAAAAGCGCGATCGGCATCGGTTCTTTGCTTTGCGATGGGATCGGCGACACCATTCGGGTTTCGCTGACGGAAGATTCGCCCAACGAAATCGCTGTCTGCCGGGATTTGTTGGCGCAGGTCCCTGTTCTGGCCAACCGCAGCGTAACGATTCCGGAGGTAAAGCTCTCCTTCGATCCGTTCAGCTTCGAGCGGCGCCGGACTCCGGAAATTGAATTGGGCGAAGGCATGCAAGCGGGCGGCGAACAGACCGTCCGGGTCGTCGTCACGCGCGCCGCCTGGGAGAAACTGGCTCCCAAAATCCGTCCGAAAGACGACGTCAGGCCCGAGGCGATTTGCGAGGACTTGAACCTCTGCGAGATCGACCCATTGGAGGAGTTTCAGATTCAATGCGAAACGCAGCTTGTCACGGTGAAAGATGGGGTGGCATTGCCGGCCATTACCGCATTCCGCCTGCTCGCGGCGCGATTGAAGCGTCTGGGATTGTCGAACCCGATCCTGCTCAAGGACTGTTTGGATTTCTCGGACGGCCCCTTGCCTCCGAATATCGCCCTCTTGCGGGCGGCAATGGTTATCGGCTCGTTGCTGGCGGACGGAATCGGGGATGCCATTCTGATTCGCGGCGAAACCGGCGCGGGGCAATCGCTGCGGCTGGCCTACAACATTCTGCAGGCAGCAGGGTGTCGCTCGTTCAAGACGGACTACGTGGCGTGTCCCTCGTGCGGGCGGACGCTGTTCGATCTGCAAACGGTCACGGCCCGAATCAAAGCGCGAACCGACCATTTGAAGGGAGTGAAGATCGCTATCATGGGCTGCATCGTGAACGGGCCGGGAGAGATGGCGGATGCGGACTTCGGTTATGTGGGCGGGGCGCCGGGCAAGATCAATCTCTACGTGGGCAGGAAGCCGGTGAAATTCAATATTCCCGAAGCTGAAGCGGTGGAGCGCCTGGTGGACCTGATCCGCGAACATGGGAAATGGGTCGAGCCGGAACTCGATGTCGTCGCGCTCAGTCAGGCGGGCTAGCTCGGCTAGCTCACGCTGGGAGAGGCCGGCTTCTTCAAGAACTTGAAAGGCGAACCCTGCAACTGCGAAACCAGCTTCCGGTGCGCGCTCGTAAAAGGGAGTTTGTCGATTTCCTCCAGGGTCAGCCATTGATGGCCGCGAGAACAGTGTGAACCGGGGGCATTTCCCTGAAACGCTTCCAGGGCGATTCGGTAACGGGTAATGGTGTGGTTGATAGTCCGAAACGGCCGCGGACGGGCGACGGTCAAATTGAAGTGCCGGCGCCCCAGGCTCGAGACTTTGCGGCTGTTGATTTCGTCGTTTGGGCCCACTTCGACATTTGGAAACTCCCAGAGGTGGCCGTTGACCGCTCCGGCCGGCCTTTGCCGGACGAGATAACGCCCGCGATGTTGCGCGATAAATGCGATGAACCGCCGCGCCGTCCGGGTGGGGCGCCGGCCAAGGTTCGGAAGCTGTTCCACCTGGCCGGTACGATAGGCGACGCAATGAACCCGCACCGGACAAACCGCGCAGAGAGGTTCCCGCGGTTTGCAAACGAGCGCTCCCAGTTCCATCAGAGCCTGGTTAAAGGCCGAGCAGGTTTGACCGGATTTACGCCCTGAACCGGCCCCGGACCGCCCGAGAATGGCGGCCGCTTCGACCAGTTCGGACGAAAGGCGCCAAAGCTGCGCATTTGTAGCTTTGTCCCGTGGATGGCCGGAGATGCCCCAAAGGCGCGTCAACACCCGAATGACGTTGCCATCGAGAATCGCGCGCGGTTGATTGAACGCAATGCTGCACATCGCGCCGGCGGTGTAAGGGCCAATGCCGGGCAGCGAAAGAATCGCTTCGAAGCTTTGCGGGAACTCGCCTCGATACTGGCCGACGATCAACCGGGCCGCTTTCTGCATATTGCGAACGCGGCTGTAGTAGCCGAGCCCCTCCCACAGCTTATGAATCCTGCCCAAATCAGCGCAGGCCAGGGAGCGGATTGTGGGAAGTTCGCGCATCCAGCGGATCCAATAGGGCAAAACGGTTTTGACCTGCGTTTGCTGCAGCATGATTTCGGAGACCCAGACGGCGTAGGGATCCCGTGTGCGGCGCCAGGGCAAAGCACGGGCATTGGAAGAAAACCAATCCAGCAATGCGAGAACCACGCCTGCCTTTGGCTCCCCACTCATGCCGCGGCGCGGCAGGGCGCCCGCTATTTTCCTTTCCGCGGCCGTTCGGACCCGGACGCGCCGCTTGGGTTGCAGAGGGGAAGGGGGCGTCGTAGGATGACGCTTATTCTGTGAAGCCATTAACGTCATACACCTGCACGCTCACGGACCGGCAGGCTGCGGATTTGCGGCGTCACTTGCAAGACCATGATTTCCGTTCGCGCGAAGTTCCCTACGCGCGCTTTGCCGGCGAGAAGGACAAGGTGAATGTGGTGTTTTACGAGAGTGGCAAGCTGGTGGTGCAGGGGAAGGGCGCGCAGGAGTTCGTCGAATTCGTGCTCGAGCCGCAGATTCTGAAGAAGGCCGAACTCGGTTACGAAGAAGTGTTGAACCCCGATTTGCTCTTGCCGCGGTTTGGTGTGGATGAATCGGGCAAAGGCGATTTTTTCGGGCCTCTTTGCGTCGCTGGCGTTTACGTGAACGAAACCGTGGCCAAGGCCTGGAAGGACGCGGGCATCCGCGACTCCAAACACATCGGAAGCGACAAGAAGATTGGCGAGCTGGCGGAGTTGATTCGGAAGACCAAAGCTTGCGTGACCACGGTGGTGCCGATCGGAAACGAAGCTTACAATCGCCTTTTTCTGAAGTTAAGGAGCGTCAATGCCATGCTGGCCTGGGGGCATGCCCGCATTATCGAGAACCTGATGCTGCAACAACACCGAATGTCTCCCCCGCCGGTGCGCGCCATCAGCGACCAGTTTGCTTCGAGCAAGGAAGTGGTGGTCAAAGCGATGATGAGTTTGGGGCGCGGCATTGAATTGGTGCAGAGACACAAGGCCGAGGATGATCTGGCCGTGGCGGCCGCATCGATTCTGGCGCGGGACGAGTTTGTCACTCGCCTGCGCAAAATGGAGAAGACCTGGGGCGTCTCGTTTCCCAAAGGCGCCTCGGCCCTGGTGGATGCGGCGGCCAAAGAGTTTGTGGCCAAACATGGCGCGGAGAACCTGCCCAAAGTGGCCAAGATGCATTTTCGGACCGCCTACCGCGCCCAGGGCCTTCCCGAACCGCCGAAAAAGGAATGGCGAAAATAATACCCTGAACTTGTAGCAGCCGGATCGAGCCGGGCCTATCTGAACACTGCGTCCCAGCAATTCTGCCCAAGAACCGGTTTTGAGGAGGGGAAAAAGCGGTAGAGGACTACCGCAGTCCAAGACGCTTCGCGATGACCGGGGCCGGTGGGAAGCCCGCCAGGTCTTGGACTGCGCCAGTCCTCTGGCGCTTTGCCCGTCGGCGTAGGATGGCCGACGGGCGAATCCTGGCCGTGAGCCGCAGCACGCTGCCGGGAAGAGCTTAGACGGCACGCGGCAGGCGTAAGTAGCGCAGGCTGCCGAGCTTGCTGGATCGCAGGTGGCCCCCGGCGTCAGCGATGCTTCCTGGCGCGCTGCGGCTGGGGGAGAGCCGCGCTCCTCTTGTTGCGAGATCGTTTCAAAGCGGGCCAGGGGCTTGACACCCCACCTTTCGTTGTTAATCTCTCGCCTTCCGTGACCAAGGAAGATTTCGGTTACGATGCGTGGTTTGCCGAACGGTGCCCACGGACAATTTGAAGCATGAAACGCACATATCAGCCTTCGAAAATCCGCCGGAAACGGCAGCATGGGTTTCTCGCGCGCAACCGTTCCAAAAGCGGGCGGGCCATTTTGGCCAACCGCCGCCGCGTCGGCCGCAAACGGCTCACCCCGGTCTAAGCGGGCTCGCCTCGTGATTCCTCCCTCGCTCGGACTGCCACCGGCGTGCCGCATCAAGCAGGGGCGCGATTTCAGTCGCGCGCGGGCCGAAGGCAAGCGGCTGGCGCAGGGCGCTTTGGCGGTCAATTGGCTGGCCCTTCCGGCGGGAAGCAGATCCCGATTGGGGGTCATCACCGGGCGCAAGATTGGCAACGCCGTCGTTCGCAGCCGCGCGCGCCGCTTGTTACGGGAAAGTTTCCGTTTGCATCAGCATGAGTTGAATCGACCGGTGGACCTGATCGTGGTGGCGCGGCCAAGTATCGCCGGGAAGACGTTTGCCGAAGTGGAGCGCGACTTGATGGTGGCGCTGCATCGAAGCAACCTTTTGAAATCAGCGAAGTGACTTTGATTGGATCGGCTTTGATCTTGTTGCTGCGGTTGTATCGCGCGGCTTTCTCGCCCTTGCTCACAGCCGTCTTTGGGCCGTGGGGGTTTGGATGTCGCTTTCATCCGACCTGTTCGGAGTATGCCATTGGTGCCGTTCGCACCCATGGACCCTTGCGCGGGACGTTGCTGGCGTTGCGCCGGCTGGCTCGCTGTCATCCCTGGGGCGGGTCCGGCCATGATCCGGTGCCGGAACGGCGGAAGCCGGAATTGCCGCATCGGGAGCCGATTGCGGCGAGGTCGATGACTGCAACGAGGAAAAGCTGTTAAGGCAAAACATGGATCGGAGAAGCATCATCGTCCTGGTACTCTGTTTTGTTTTGATCATGTTATGGCCGGTCATGATCCAAACAATCTGGCCGTCCCGGCCCGTTCAACGGACCAACACGGTTTCAGGGATTACCGGTGGTATTCCCACTCGACCGGACCAGACCACCGGGGCGCCGCCCGCCCAGGCCGAAAGGGTCCTGGAGCCGCCGCTCACAGAGCCGGCCACTCTGGTGGCGCCCGGGACGCACGAGAGAACCGAAATCCTCGAGAACAAAGAGGCCCGCTACACATTCACGTCCCATGGCGGCGGCTTGAAGCTGGTCGAGTTGAAAGAATACCAGCAAACCATTACGTGCGGGAAAACCCGGTCCGGTGGAGCCAACGTGGCGAAGCTGAACAGCGGGGCGTCGCTGCCGATTCTGACGCTTCTGGGAAGCGATGATCTGGTGGGGGACGGCCTTTTTAAACTGACCCGCACGGCGGGCGGGGTGCGCGCCGAGCAGGAGCTTCCCCAGGGGCTCCATCTGGTAAAGGAATTCGAGCCGGCCAGCAATTATCTCATGCGCGTGGTCGCGCGCCTGCAGAACCGCTCGAACAAACCGCTGAGCGTTTCTGCGCAGCATTGGGTCATCGGCACGGCCACTCCGCTGGGGCCGGCGGATGAATCGCTCTTCATGGGCGTCTATTACTACGACGGTGAGGATGCCGAGCACGTGGGCGAAGGGTGGTTCGCCAATAAAACCCTCGGCTGCTTCCCGGGCACGCCCCGGGACCGGTTCGAGAGCAAACCCGGCAAAGTCCTCTGGGCCGCGGCTCACAATCAGTTCTTCACCATCACCGCCATGCCGAAGGAGCCGGCTGTTCAAATGGTTGCGATCCGCACCAAGCTGCCGGCGCCTGGCGCGGAAGTATTGGCCAGCGACAAGAAGGCCGTGCGCGACCCGTTTGGCTTCCAGGCGCGGTTGATTTATCCGGCCACGATCCTCGAGACCAACCAAGTATTGGAGCAGGAGTTTTTCATTTACGCCGGGCCAAAGGAGTACAACAGGCTGGCCCGGATCGGAGACCAGTTTAACAACAACGCGGACCTGGTGATGGGGTTCGACACCGGGTTCGGAGGGCGGTTCATCGGCTTCTTCGCCAAGATGCTGCTCCTCTCGATGAATGGCTTGAGCAGTTTGGGGCTCTCCTACGCGCTGGCCATCATCGTCATTACCATCATCATCAAAATTTTGTTTTGGCCGCTGACGCAGGCAAGCACACGTTCCATGAAACGGATGGCCGCGCTCCAGCCGCACATGAAGGCCATTCAGGAAAAATACAAGGAAGAGCCGCGGAAAATGCAGCAGAAGATGCTCGAGCTCTACAAAGAGCATAAGGTCAATCCCATGGGCGGCTGTCTGCCGATGCTCCTGCAAATCCCGGTTTTCTTTGGTTTCTTCAAGATGATCCAGACGGCCATCGAGTTGCGCGGGGCGCGCTTTCTCTGGGCTTGCGATCTTTCCAAGCCGGATACGATTTTGGTCATCCCCGGCTTTGGTTTTCCCCTGAATCCGCTTCCTTTGATTATGGGAGCGACAATGCTTTGGCAGGCGAGGCTTACTCCGCCTTCGCCGGGCATGGATCCGATGCAACAGAAGATCATGCGTTACATGCCGCTGATCTTTTTGTTCATTCTCTATAACTTTTCCGCAGGCTTGACGCTTTATTGGACTGTGCAAAACTTGCTCACAATTGCTCAGATGAAACTAACCAGGGCCAAAGACGAAAAAGCCGTCGTAGTCTCGAAAGGTCCATCGAGTGCGCCCCCGGCGGCTCCACCCAGGAAGAAGAAACGGTAGCGTCTTTTTCCTTCGCCAACTGCTCATCGCATCTTATGCCTGTCCATCCCAAATCAATCCTTGAAGAATTGCTGCGCCGCCTCGGTTTCGAGGCTGCCGTGGAAGAACATCAGTTGGATAGCGAACTTCTTCTGGAAGTGAAGGCCGACGATTCGGGCCGGCTCATCGGCCGCCAGGGCCAGACGCTTTCGGACCTGCAATACCTCGTGAACCGATTGCTTTTCCAGAAGGACCCGTCCAGCCCCAAAGTGATGGTGGACGTGGGCGGCTACCGCTCGCATAGCCGGGAGGCCCTCGTGAGAAAAGCCAAGGACGCGGCTGAAAAAGTTC
>CAZCUL010000740.1:0-20335 GCA_964501475.1 uncultured Verrucomicrobiota bacterium
CGCAGGCTTTGCCGGAAGCTCTCTGGCACCCCATTGGGGTGCGTACTCGTTTCCCCACAGACCGGAGGTCTCCGCGTTGCTTCGACCTCCGGCTACCCTCTGGCAACCCTTCGGGTTGGTGCGAAGGCGAAGCTTCGCACCACGCGGGGCCTATGGCCCGCAGCGCTCTGGCCGCAACAGGGTCTTTGGGAGAACCAGCGCGTTGGTCGCTCTCCATGAACCGTGCTGTGATCTGGCTAAATGTGGACTGCGGTGGCAAGCGAAGCGCGACACCGCTTTGGCTTTGTCGGTCGCTGCAGAAGCCGGAACCAAAACGCCGTCGCCGCTGTGCTCTGCCAGTCCTCTGCCGCTTTCTTTCCAGAGCGTGCTGAAGCTGATGGGCAAGATTCGCCCGTCGTCCCTCCTGTGCGCGCGGCCAAAGCGCCAGAGGACGGGCGCCCGTCCGCCGTAATACTATGGAGGGCGGGCAGTCCAAGACCTGGCGGATTCCAATGACCCCGGTAAACGCGAAGCGTCTTGGCGTGTGGTATTCCTCTGCACTCTGCCGGCCCACTCCAGAACGTGTTCTTCCGGTTCATGGTCCCAATGCGCGCGCGAAAGCGGATGGAGGTCTCCATGAACCTAATAGCTCTTGAGTTCAGGGGCAGAATCGCTGTGCTCCAGCATTCCAACGCCCCACCCCCGAGGAGAAATTTTTGACTTGGGTGCGACTCCCGCAGCTTGTAGCGTTTTTTCATGTTTACTCGTGCCGATGCCCTTCGCCGTTGGCTAGGTGCGTTTTGTCTGGCCGTGGCGGCTGGGATGTTGATTTGGGGTCAAACCCTCCTCAAACCCCATCTCGGGGGCGTTTGGTTTGTTTTCTATTGGTTGATCTGCCTCGGTTTCACCGTCGCTGCCCTTCTCATTGCTCTACTGGACCTTCGAGCGGTGAGGCGGCGCACGCGGGATGAGCATCGTGAACTGGTCGAACGGACCTTGGCGGACCTGGACCAAAAGGTTGGGGATGGTCGGGGAAATCATCAAAGACACTAAAACCGGGTTTTGCACAGTTGCCGTGCAGATTGCAGATTCCGATGTGGAGACGCCTTCTCTGCCCCTGCTCGCGAAGTTTTTACGGAATTCGGATTGAAATTTTATCGAATTTTTGCAAGCATCCGCCTGTCTCAGGGAATATGCGGACCCTTACAGTTAACGAAACACCGCCGACCCTTCCGCAAGGGCAGCGCATGGCTTTGATCAGCCTGCTTGCGGATGATGACCCGGCCATCTACCGCATGGTGCGCCGGAAACTGCTCTCCTACGGTTCCGATGCCGCCACGTGGCTCCGGCCTTCCACCTTGAGTGATGATCCAATCCTGCGACGTCGTGCCGGCGAAATCATCCGCTATCTGGCACGGCAACGAAGCGACGAGCAAATGCTGGCTTTTTGCCTCAAGCAAGGGGAAGAACTCGATTTGGAGGAGGCCACGGGGCTGCTTTCGCGGACCGAGTATCCTGAGGTCAACGTCGAAGGCTATCGCGCCCTTTACGACAGTTGGGCGGAAGATTTGCGCAACCGAACGAATCTTGCCTCCGAACCGGAACCGGTCATTGGAACAATCAACCGCTATTTGTTCATCGAGCTTGGCTTTCGCGGGAAGGAACCCTACAGCTACGATCCGGCCAACTGTTATCTGAACCGGGTGGTGGACCGCCGGGCGGGCAATCCCATCAGCCTCTGTGCGATCTATCTGTTTCTGGCAAGACGCTTGAGGCTGCCGATTTCGGGCATTGGGTTGCCGGGCTACTTCATCGTCCGTTACCAGTCGCCGAAGCGGGAGATTTACATCGATGCTTTCCGGCAGGGAAAATTCTGGACCAAGGCGGATTGCATCAAACATTTGCTCAACGGCAATCATGGCTTGCAGAAGGCGCATCTGGCGCCGGTCAGCTCGCGCCAGATTTTTCTGCGGATGTGCGCGAATCTTCATCAAACCTACGCCCATCTCGAGATGCCCGAGAACGCCGCGCGTGTTCAACGCTACATGGTGGCACTGTCGAAGTGACCCGAACCGCGCCGTGGCGGTAAAGCCGCGGTTTCAAACTTTTCGCGCAAAATGCACCTGCCGTCCGATCTCGATGAAGCCGCAGGCTGGATAGAGGTGATTCCCCACCTCGTTATAGGCCATGGTTTCAATCATCGCGTAAGACATTCCCTCCCGCCGAAAGTAGTCCAGCGCGTACTCGATTAACTGGCGTCCCAACCCTTGGCCGCGCGCCTCAGGGATCACCGCCAAATTCGGAATCCGGCCTTTGCCTGACTCGCGCTCGATCCGGGTCGTGATATACCCGAGAATCTTAGCCGCCTCCTCCGCCACAAAAACGCCGGGCGCATTCGCTTCCACGTCCTCGTCAAGGTGCCGCGCCTTGCGCCAGCGCCAGTCATGCCCGTGCAGCACGCCCAATTGCTCCTCGACGCGCTGGTCGATGGCAATCCCGTCAAACGCCTCGACCGTAATCCGTTTCAACCCTTCCAGGTCGCCCGGTTCATAAAGACGAATCTTCAGACTCATGGCGCGATCAGTTTCGCAGGCCGGCCAAAGACATTAGCTTGTTGGTCTCCCGATAAGCTTCCTCCACCCACTCGACGATCTTCGAAGGGTCGGGCGAATATTCCAGCTCGATGGACACCACGCCGTCGATCCGCAGCTCTTTGATCGCCTGCAAATAGGGAGCAAACTTCACCACGCCCCGGCCCGGCGGCAAATCGCCATGAACCTTCCCATCGCAATCACTCAAATGCACATGGATGGCTTTGCCCTTCAGTTTCTTCAAATCCGCGGGACTCGTGTCGGACAACACCAGGTGGCTGATGTCGATGTTCGCCCGGACACGCGCATGGCCGCATTCATCCACGAATCGCCTCATGGCATCGACGCTGTTGAGCAGGCTGAGACGGAACGGCTCCAACTCGAGCGCAATGTCGATTCCCTTCCTGTCCGCATAATCGCCGAGCCGCCGGCAGGTCTCGATGCCCCATTGCCATTGCGCCTCGGGCGGGATGACTTCCCGCTGCCAAATGTATTCGCCCAGCACCAAAAGAATGTTCTTCGCCTCCCAAACCCTGGCCAGGTCAATGAACTTTCTGCAACGCTCGAGGTGGTAGTTGCGGACCGGATCGTTAAAATCGATCAGGCCCACCGCCACTACCGGCAATGAAATAATTGGCAATCCAAGCTTCTGGCAGGTCTTGCCCGCCAGGCTGATCTCCTTCCTCGAAATCCCGTCGGCTTCGGTAAAGATGTCCACCGTATCAAAGCCGATTCGGGCAATGTGCTTCAACCCTGTGGCTGTATCGACGCCTGCCTGTTGGAAAGCGCTGTTGATGATTCCCAGTTTCATGGCTCGGCGCCGAGGCTATCCGCTCGCGGACAAAAAACAAGCGCACCATTGCGAAAGGAGTGGATGCTTCTCCTTTCTGCGGGAAAGGCCTCCACGGCGGCTTGCAAGAGGATGCAAAGCGGGCAGTGTGCCGTTGTGGATGACGCTGCCGAAGCCGCTTGATGAACGGCTCTCACCAAGGGATGCCGCATTGCACCTGGCGATTGAGTTGTTCGTGACGGAGGAAGGCACGCTGAGACAAGCGGCGCAGACAGCCGGCTGTCGCAAGCCGATTTTCTTAGCGAGCTCGGTCGGCGGCGCATCCCGGTTCATTACGGTCCTGAGGAATGGGCGACCGACCTTGAGGCGGTCGAGTCCCTCGCGCCTGGATGATTGTCGTCTCCGACAGCTCGCCGATCACCGCGCTGCTGGCGGCGGCTTCGGGCCCTATTCCACCAAGAATGTGCCTTCACTCACCGCAGCGCGAAGCGAGTCCGGGAGCTTGTTCGCGTCCATCTTCATTACCAGAGTGTGCGTGCCGGCGGGGAGGGTCAGTTCGGTTTCCGACTTGAGGTTGATCGATTCGCCGTTAAGCCAGACAGGAGCGCCCGATGGAGCATCCAGATTCAGCAGGACTTTCCCGGGCTTTGCAGTCTGGAACTGCGCGGCCGCATAAACGGCAATGGGCCCGCGCCAGCGGATGGCGTCGAGCGCGCCTTGAAGCTCCTGTTTCAGCAATTGCCCATCGACGGCGGTATAGGATGGAAACCACCCTTTGCCTTTCATGTCCGACTGCAAAACTTTGTCGTCTCCAAACTGGATCAAATCGATCGTGGCCGGTGCCAGCCGCCAGAAGCGCGCCACGTTTCCTTTGGAAGCGTCGAAGGGACCCGGTTTGCCCAATTCCGAAAGGAAACGAAACAAATCCAGTTGTTCGGATTGACTGAGAAAATCGATCAGCCCGGTCGGCATCAATGAATTCCCGGTGAGGCGCCGGCCAATATTGTTCTTTGCGACCGCCACCTCCTGATTCTGCACGTCGCGCACAAAAATCTGGTCGGCGCTTTCCCGGACAAGAATGCCGGAAAACTCCTGCCCATCCTTTGTCTCGATGATCACGGAGTGATAGCCCTCCTTGATCTTGCGATTCGGATACAACAGCGACTCGATCAGGTAATCGACCGGCGCGCTGGCGCCGATGCTCGTCATGTCCGGCCCCACCTTCCCTCCAGCGCCGCCAATGGCGTGGCAACTCACGCAGGCAAGCTGAGCGCGACGGTAGATCATTTCGCCGCGGGCGGCGTCTCCTTCGCCGGCGACACGGGCGGCGAGCTGTTTCATCTCGGCCTCAGTCAATTGCTTGACTTCGTCGTCAAGGTCCGCGCCCCGGGAAAGCGCCAGGACAAGCTCAGGTTCGTTGCGGCCGCCCTCGCGCGCAGCGCGCAATCCGGTCTTGGCCATCACGGGCGGCAAGCCGGTTTTGGGCAGCGCAGCCGTCAGCGCATGGGCGGCTCCTTTGATGCCCAGCAACCCGCGCCAAAGCGCCAGAGCCTCGATCTCGTCGGAAGTGCTGGCGAGAATCTCGACCGCGAGCGGCGCAGCTCTGTTGAGGTTGAGCGCCGCCAGCGCCAGCACTGCATGTTGGCGGGTGGAAGGCTTCTTTGCCAAAACCTCCAATTCCCGCACCACCCGGGCGCCGCCAATTTCGCGAAGACTGCCAAAGGCGGCTTGCCGAACTGTAACCGGGGCGGAAGCATCGTTGACCACGGAGAGCAACCGCGGCAGAGCACTCTCTACTTTCCATTGACCCGCCAGGCGAATCGCGTCGGTCCGCATCGCTTCATTCGGGCGATCGAGCAGTTTGACCAAAGGTGAAAGGTCGCCGGAAGGTTTGGCGTTTCGAGCCGTGGCAGCCTGCAAAAGCGCCGCCAGCGCCCTGGTTGTTCCCTGCTCGTCGAATCCGCCGTTTAAAACCTGGCCGAAGAGTTGACGCAGTTCCTTTGGCCCGCCGGCCTTGCCGATCAAGTCAATCCACGGACCGCCGCCGCCACGGGCGAAGGTTTTGCCAGCGACAAGTTCACTCAGGACCGCACTGGCCATTGACGGCTCGATGGCGTTCAAGCCGAACTCGAGCTGTTTCTCGCGGCCGTCCACTTTCCATTGCCCGGACTGAATCGCCTTCAGCCACGGTTCCACCAGATCATTAATGCTCAGCCAGAGCGTGTATTCGAGGTGCCTGTCGATGGGCTTGTCCAGAGCGCTCAACACCAGTTCAGCGGAATGCGCAGTCGGAATGCGGCTCAGGGCGCGGGCGGCTTCAAGGCGTACGCGCGGGTGGTCATCGGTAATCCGTTTCGCAAGCCAATCGAGCGGTGCATTCACACGCGGGTGCCAAGAGCTGACCACGCGCGTAGCGGCGGCGCGAATCCGGCCATCGCTTGCCTCGAGCAACTCGGCCAACAAAGCCGGTTCGACAACGTCAATCGCCTGATACATCCAGAGCCCTTCGAGCTTCGCCTTTTGGTCCTTTTGATCCGCCACCCATTGTTTCAGGTCGGGAACGATGTCCCGTCCCCGCTCCGTCAGGACGCGGCGGGCCTTCTCTTTGTTGAAACCGTTCGGAGAAAGAAGCTGCTCGAAAAGCGCGGCGTTGCCGGCGTCGAGCAGTTTCGGTTTTTGGACCAGCGAACGGTCTTTGGCGGTCACGCGCCAGATGCGGCCATGGACGCGATCGCGGCGGGGATCGCGAAAATCGACTTCGCCATGTTGAATGATCGGGTTCGACCAATCGGCAATGTAAAGCGCTCCGTCCGGCCCCACCTTCACGTCGATGGGGCGAAAGGTCACGTTGGTGGTGCGGAGCAGATCGGGCATTTGCCGCGTGACGTAGGCGGAGCCTTGCTCTTCGAGGGCGAACCGGACGACGCGGTTGGCGCGAAAGTCGCAGGTGACGATGTTGCCATGCCATGCAGGCGGGAAATGTTCGCTCTGGACAATTTCCAGGCTGCAATACTTCGGATGGCTGCCGGGGCTGACACTGCCCAGGATACGGCGCGCTCCGGCATAGGTGTGATACATGGCGCCGGGAACAACGTAACTGATCCCCGCCAGGCCAGGCTCCGGCGTGCCGGCTCCGTCCGTGGCGAAGGATTGCCCGAACTCGTTGAAATGGTGCCCCCAGGAATTCACCAATCCTTTCATGAACACATCGAGTTCCCGGGTGGGCGGACGAAAGTTGAGGATGCCGCCGCTGTTGAGCCGGACCACTCCATGGGGGGTTTCGATGTGAGTGTGAATGTAAATGGACTGGTTCATGTAGAGCTGGCCGTCAAAGCCCCAGCGAAGCGTGTGTAGAATATGGTGCGTGTCCTCGGTGCCGAATCCGGAAAGGACAATGCGCCTTTGATCGGCGCGGCCGTCGCCATTGGTGTCTTTGAAGTGCAACAACTCGGTGCTTTGCCCCACGTAAACTCCGCCATCGCCGGGCGCAACTCCGGTCGGGATAAGCAACCCTTCCGCGAATACGCTCGATTTCTCAGCCACGCCGTCGCCGTCCCGGTCTTCCAGGATCAAAATGCGGTCATCGGCTTCCTGGCCCGGTTCGATCTGCGGATAAACCGACGAACTGGCCACCCAAAGGCGCCCTTGCGGATCGAAATTGATCTGGATCGGTTTGGCCAAAAGCGGATTCTCGGCGAACAGGTTTACCTCCAGGCCGGGCTCGACCTGGAAGTGAACCGGCGCTTGCGGCCGGAAAGGCGTGGCCGGTTTCTCGGTGACAGGCGGCACCTTCGCGATCTCCGGTTCCGTCACCGCGGTTGAGGGTTGCCGGCGAAGTTTGCCGATCTCCGCCTCTTTCGCTTCGATGAGCGGATCAAACATCGGAATCTCGCGGGCGTTCTGGCCCTGCTCATGTTTGCGGAAGAGCAAAAGGTAAGTGCTGTTTTGCGGGCGCCAGCGATGAAAAAAAAGCTCGTTCTTCTCGAGAATGATTCCGCGCAGGTCGCTCCAATTGTCGAAATCCACCTCGTGGTCGCTCCATCCCAGGCCATCGGCTATGGCCCGAGCGAGCCGGCGATACCCGCGGTCGGTCAAATGAATGCCGTTGTCCGTGGAAGGCTCCGCGGCTTCGCGCTCTTCCTTCGACAGCAGCGCCCCAAGGTCCAGAAAGCGGAAACCGCGTTGGCCGGCCATGTCTTCGATAGCCTTGGAATAAAGCGCGAGCTGTTCATTATGGGCGGACGGGTCCGGCAGAGGCGGCGGTAACTTTTCATGCCGGAGCGGGCTCAACAGGACGAACCGGGTTTCCGGATTCAAAACCAGAATCCCGTCGATCAGTTGCTGGTAGCTTTGCCTGAATTGTTCGAGGCCCGCTTCGCCCTCGAAGGAATTCGCCATGCCATAGCCGAGAAAAACGACAGTCGGGCGGGTTGCCGCGATCTGATTCGTCAGTTGCCGGAACCATTCTCCGGGCGCTTTGTTCCAGTCGAAACTGACGCGAGATTTGCCCCGAGGGGTATCTGCGCTCCAACCCAGGTTCCGAAAGGTGACGTCGCGATCAGGGAAACGCAGGGTCATCATCAGCTCGATGTAGCCGTGGCTTTGCGCGCGCTCGATGAGTGTGTCGCCAATGAAAACGACGCGGTCGCCATCGCGCAGTTCAAATGGTCCGGAGCGCTCAGCCGCGGCCAAAGCCAAGGGCGCACAAAGGGAGAGGAAGGTAAGGATAAATCGACGCATAAGAATAAGACCGCACCTTAGCGGCAGGGCCTCTTCCTGTAAATGCCGGCATGCGTTTCTCGGGCAATGCTCATTTTGCGGAGCGCTGTGTGAAACGCACCAGCCGGCGCGCGTGAAATGGGAAAGGTCCAACACCTCCGATGTGCTGACCATTCCACGAGCAAAGTCACCACGGTGGAGGCGAAGGTGAGGAAGGTCGGCAATCTGTGGGAGACGACGTGAGGAGACTCTAACATTGGTTCCGCAATGACAGCGCCGGTGAACAGGGACAAAGAATGAGTCTCGTGACCTCGCCTCCTACAAGGCAGCGCGCGTCTCGCCGCGGCGGGTCGGGACGACACAGCGGCGCTACTTGTCGAGCTTCTGCTGCACGCTGGCAATGCGGCGCTTTACCGCCTGGCTGTTGGTATCTTGAATGGATACGAGATAGTCAAGCGCCTGACGGTAGTCTCCCCGGTTTTCGAGAATTCGAGCCAACCGATAGCGTGTGTTGTCGGCCCGTTTACGATTGTCGCTCTTCTCGATGAGCAGTTTGTAGGTCCGAATCACGTTATTGGTTTCATGAACGCTCCGAAAGGCGCTTTCGGACATCCGGGCCAGATAGTCAATGTCCACCGGTGTGGCTTCGTCGCTCTCGATCTGCGCCATGAACGGCAGGATGTAACCTTCGACAATGCGCGCAGCCAGCCAGCCGTTGACGGCATCCTCCAGGGCGGCTCGAGTGGTTTCGGCAGCCAGAATCACGGCGTTTTCCCGCGCATTGGGTGCATTTCGCTGCTGCAGTTGATCCGCAATCCAAAGCTGTTCGCCTATGAGCCGGTAGATGACCCGGTATTCTGGCGCTTGCTTGACTTGTTCACGAAAGTTGCGCGTGGCTTCATTCTGCGAACTCATGACCGCGCGTCGCCTGCCGCTTCTCGATCTGGCGACGCCGGCAAAGGTATTACTGCGAACCAGAGAATCCGGAATCTCAGTTTTAAAGTCTCCTTGCCCGGAACGCTCGCGGAGAAATTTCCCGATTTCCTTCTTCGCCCGCTCCGGGCTCATCGGTTTGCCCGGCGCACCGCTGCTGAAAAAGTGATAAGAACCGAAAGCCAGAGCGACCGCGAGGATAACTCCGCCAAGGACAAGTCCAATAATCCGTTTTGAAAGAGGCTGATTTATCATCATAGTTTGGTTTTCATCGGGCAAATCGGAAGCGCGCCTCCTCAGAGGCGCCGAGCGCGAAGTCCCGCCAATTCAGACGCCAAAACGAGATGGGACATTCACCCCGGCGAGAGTTCAAGTCCGCGGCTCAACCAGGAATTCCTGGCAATTCTCATTTTAGACCGGAGCGCGGCAGTCCTCAGCCGCGGCAGATGGGAGCCGCGCTGGCGCGGGAGAATCCCCCAAGGCCCTTTTTAGTGCTGCTGGCTGGGGAGAGCCGCGCTCCGCAAAATGAGAATTGCAGCGGCTCGACTTAGAGAAGTGAAGAAGCTTGCCAAAAAGAGGCGCAGCCTCCTGCGACTGGCACCGGGCGCGCGATTCATGCGCAACAGCCTTGACCCGAACCACTGTTTCTGTAGGACTAGCGGCGATTTACGCAGGAAAGCCAAATGCATATGTTGGGTTTTTCAACTCCGGCAGATCCTGGTGCCTGGCCCCTGGTTGTTTTGGGCATCAGCGTTGTCTTCATCATCGTTGCCATCACCGTCCTGCGTCTGCACGCCTTTGTGGCTCTATTGCTGGCGGCCTTGCTGGTTGGATGGCTTACACCGCGCGGCAGTTTGCCGGGCGAAATGACAACGGGTGAAATGGCCATTTATCAGGCGGTCTGGACCAATGCGCCGGCCACTGGTGAGAGCATCCTTCGCGAACTCCAGCAAAGCAACGTTTCCACCAATCGTTTCGACGAGCAACTGAGCCTTCTCCTGCGGAAGAATATTCTCTCGGTGGAAAAGCGGGGGGGGACGAACTTTTACCGGGCCAAAATCCTTCCTGATGCCGCGCGGAAATTCCGCGCCAGCAACCACGCGGTGGAGACGCTGGAAGTTGCGGCGCGCGACTTCGGTGCGGCAGCGGGAAACATCGGCATCGTCATCGCCCTGGCAGCGATCATTGGTTTGGGACTGATGGAAAGCGGGGCGGCGGACAAGATTGTGCGCTGGTTCGTGAGATTTTTCGGGGAGGCACGCGCAAGCCTGGCTCTGCTGGTTAGCGGCTTTTTGCTCTCGATCCCTGTTTTCTTTGACACCGTCTTCTTCCTCCTGATCCCGCTGGCGCGCGCCATGGCGTTACGCACCGGAAAGAATTACATGCTCTACGTGATGGCGATGGCCGGCGGCGGGGCCATCACCCATTCGATGGTGCCGCCCACGCCGGGACCGCTTCTGGTGGCCGACGTGTTGAGGATCGACCTCGGAGTCGCCATCACAGCGGGACTCATCTCCGGTCTCCTGCCCGCGGTCGTCGTCCTGTTTCTTTCGCATTGGATGGACCGAACGTCTCCGGTGGCATTGCGCGAAACTGCCGGCGCCTCCATTGCCGACCTGAACGCAATTGTGAGCCGGCGGGACGAGGAGCTTCCCGCATTTGGCGTGGCTGTCCTTCCGGTCCTGCTGCCGGCGTTATTAATCGCCCTGGCATCTTTTTTTGATATGGCAGGCAAACAAATGCCGGGCTTCGTCAATGCCCTGGGCGGAAGCGACGCGTTCCGATCGGGCAACGCCGTTGTGCAGTTCCTGGGCAACAAAACCTTTGCCCTGCTCCTGGGCGCGGTGATCGCCATGGGCCTTCATTTGCGTTTCCAACGCCTCTCTCTGACTGCGCTCGGCGAAAAGCTCGCTCCCGCTTTGGAAACCGCTGGCGTGATTATTCTCATCACCAGTGCCGGAGGCGCTTTCGGCGCCATGATCCGCCACAGCGGTGTGGGCGAGGTCATCAAGGAATGGGCTGCGGATAAATCGGTCAACTTCGTCCTCCTGGCCTGGCTGGTCACAGCAATCGTCCGGATCGCCCAAGGCTCAGCCACCGTCGCCATGATCACCGGCTCGGCCCTGATGTTCGCAGTCATCGGGGACGGCTCGATCCTGCCA
The DNA here is from genome assembly GCA_964501475.1 of uncultured Verrucomicrobiota bacterium. Taxonomy (GTDB): domain Bacteria; phylum Verrucomicrobiota; class Verrucomicrobiia; order Limisphaerales; family CAZCUL01; genus CAZCUL01. The sequence continues at coordinate 11,175 of CAZCUL010000740.1, forward strand.
TATCACCCGGTTTATATTTTCCTGGCAGTAGGCTTCGGCTCCATCATTTGCTCGTGGATGAACGACAGCGGCTTCTGGGTCGTGGGCAAGCTGAGCGGATTTACCGAGAAGGAAACGCTCAAAAGCTGGACAGTGTTGCTCACAGCCATCTCGGTCGTGGGGCTGATCGAAACGCTGCTCTTTGCCTGGCTTCTGCCTTTCAAGGGTTAAGCGGGCCTTCCTGCCCAAATGGTCAGGGTAAGCGGCCTTTGCCGCCTGCTACCGCGTTCTTGCCAGCCACCAGCGGAGCAGTTTTTTTGCTGTGGGCGTGAGCCGCGTGCGATTGTAGGCGTCGCCAGTCTGCCGAATAGCCTCCGCCTGCGTCGGGTAGGGGTGAATGACAGAGCCCAGTTTGCCCAGACCTACTTTCCCAGCCATCGCCACCGAAATCTCGCTGATCATCTCCCCGGCGTGCCGGGCCACAACCGTGGCGCCAAGAATCCGGTCGCTGCCCTTTTTGACGTGAATTTTAACGAACCCTTCCTCTTCGCCGTCCGCGATGGCGCGATCCACTTCGCTGAGATGGCGGACAAAGGTATCGACCGCGAAACCTCGTTCTCGCGCTTCGCGTTCATACATGCCCACATGCGCGACTTCGGGATCGGTATAGGTGGTCCACGGCATGTTCAGCGCGCTCAGCTTCTTGCGGCCAAAGAAAAGAGCGTTGTGGACGACCAGACGCGCGGCAAAATCGGCGGCGTGGGTAAATTTCCATTTCATACAGATATCGCCTGCGGCGTAGATGCGCCGGTTGGTTGTTTGCAAGCGATCGTTCACGATGACGCCGCGATGCGTGTCATAGGCCACCCCGGCCGCTTCCAGGCTTAAGCCCTCGACGTTAGGCGCGCGACCGGCGCCAACCAAAATCGCATCGATCAGCGCCGTCCCGGTCTTTCCGCCGGATTCGTAATGAAGAAGCTTCTGAGCGCTTTTGCGCTCCGCCCCGGTGATCTTCGCCTCCAAGAGAAGCTGCACCCCTTCCCGAATGAAACGCTGCTGAACAATCGCTGCCGCGTCCGCGTCTTCACGGTCGAGCAAATGCGGCTTGCTGTGCAAGAGCACAACCTGCGATCCCAGGCGCTGAAATGCCTGGGCCAGTTCGCATCCAATCGGCCCGCCTCCTATGACCGCCAACCGCGCCGGACGCTCGGTCAGATTAAAAACCGTTTCGTTCGTGAGAAAGCCGGCTTCTGACAGTCCCGCAATGGGCGGCTCGACGGCGCGCGCGCCGGTAGCGATGACCGCCCGTTTAAACCGAAGTTCCCGGTCAGCCACTCGAATCGTTTCCGGCCCCACGAAGCTGCCCTCCCCCAGAAAGACATCCACGCCCAACTCGGAAAAGCGTTTGGCCGAATCGTGATGGCTGATGCGCGCGCGCAACCGGCGCATGCGCTCCATAACCGCTGCAAAATCCACTTCGGCATCGCTGTCGGTGCGAATGCCGAAGTGAGCGGCATCGCGAAGGTCGGCGGCGAGGCGGGACGAACGGATCACACATTTGGAGGGAACACAGCCGACGTTCAGGCAGTCCCCGCCCAGGAGATGCCGTTCCACCAAGGCTACCTTGCCCCCCAGAGCGGCTGCGATCGCCGCGGTGACCAGGCCCGCTGTGCCCGCGCCGATCACCACCAGGTTATAGCGTCCCGCCGGCGTGGGATTGACCCAGTTGGGCGGATGCACGTTGGCGACCAATGTTTGGTTGTATTGGTCCCAGGGCGAAATCCGGGCGTTCCCGGGAGGCGCTTTCATTCCGGCGGAAGTCATCGAGTCCTCGAAAGTCGAATATTAAGTCATCTTTTGCCGCAAGGCCCTTTGCGCCCGGCGGGTGATAAAAATGGTGACCACAACCGCCGCCGCCAGGCCAACGCCATAAAGCACCCATTCGCCGGTGGTGCGTTCCCGCTGGCCGGTGCCAAGCGTGGCCAAATCCCCCACCAGCGACCCGATATAAACGTACATGACAGTGCCGGGAATCATTCCCACCAGTGACGCAAAAAAGTAATGGAGAAAGCTCACATTGGTGAGGCCAAACGCGTAATTCAGCAGATTGAAGGGAAAGATCGGCGAAAGGCGCGTCAAACCCACGATCTTCCAACCGTCCCGCCCCACGGCTTCATCGATGGCCGCAAATTTTTTGTTGTGGGCAATCTTCTTCGCCACCCAATCGCGGGCCAGATACCGCCCGAGGAGAAACGCTGCCGTGGCCCCGAGCGTGGCCCCGGTGATGACGTAGGCCGAGCCCTTCAGGATACCAAAGAGGACACCCGCGCCCAGCGTCAGCATCCAACCCGGTATGAACAGGATAGTGGCCAGGATGTAGATGAGGATGAATATGAGCGGCCCCCATGCGCCCTGTTCTTGCACCCAATAGAGCACCTGCCGCAAAGTTTCCTGGACCGGCAGGAAACGAATGGCCACCACCAGCCCAACCACCAGCAACCCCGCTAGAGCCAATTTGACCTTCCAACCGGCTTTGCTGGTTTTAGCGGAGCTCATAGTTTGTCCGCCTTTACGCGCCGTGCCTTTCCAAAATTATTTGCAACCATCATCAGCGGGCGCCGACGTCATTCAGAGACCAGTCGTAGTCCGTATAGCGAATGCGAAAACCGCCTTTGAGAAGGGCCTCCCGAGCTTCACCGGAAAAATAAGGCGCTACAAACTTCACCACCGAGCCGGACTTCTTCTCGAAGTCTTGATTGAACCATTTGAAAATGGGCGAGAGATACACGGTCCGCTTCTTCAAATCGACGCGGTTCTTGCTTTCGTTGCTGATGAATTGGGCGCCCTGCTCTTTCAACTGCGCATCAAGGCTGGAGGCCAGATAAGGTTCCTGGCGCAAAGGCGGACAACCGAGAGCGGCGCAGACCAGCGCGAAATGGATGCGCGGCTCGTTGTATTTCTTCCGGAGCAAGCCGTGCTCGACATGATCGAGCGTGGTCTTGTTCCCGAACAGCCGCACCACTTCCTGATCCCATGGGCCTTTCAGCAGCCAGCCGATCTTTCGAATGCTCTCGATCGGGTAATGATCGATAATCAACTTTAACGTCGCGGCATTGTATAGATTGACCAGGAAGGCGATCTGCTCGGACTGGCTCCAGGCATTGAATTGCGTTTCGCTCACCGCCGCGAGTTTGTCCAGGTAGGCATTCAAGTCCTGCGGCTGCTTCTTCAGCGCCGCATAATCGACCAGCCCATTGGTGACGAACTGCCGGAGCACTTTGCCGTAAAGGGCATGGAAGTGATCAAACTCAGCACCCGCTGCCGTGCCGCCCAGTGCCAGCCAAACACCGGTTATGAGAAGGGTGATCTTCAGTTTCATATCACAGTAATCCTTTGCGCTTTCTCGCCTTGTCGAGACGAGGTTGAATGTCGCCGTCGAGTCCGCTTTTAATCCAAAAACGACCGGGTGCGCAACAGGCATTCCAGGCCTCCAACAATTCTCATTTTGCGGAGCGCGGCTGTCCCCGGCCGCAGCGGGTAGAAACTCAAAAGGGGCCTCGGAGATTCTCCCGCGTGACTGCGCTCCCCGGCTGCTGCGGCTGAGGACAGCCGCGCTCCCGGGTTAAATGAGAATTGCTGCCAGGCCGCGCTGGCGTGAAGCGTCCGCCCGGGCAAACATCCCGCACAATCTCCTTCCGCCCCCTGGCATTGGGGAGGCATTTTAAACCGGCAAACTACTGCAGCGGCCGGTCGCTCATCTGGATCGATTCAGGCAATTTTTCGTCCGCGAAAAAGACCTTGATCGGGTAGCGGCGACCGTCGTCGGGAAAGGAGTGAAGCAGCCACTTTTCGACAAAGTCGGTCACCTGTTTGCGCGCGGTTTCGCGCACGAGCGCGATGTTTTCCCGGGCTTTGCGGTTGGCCATAAAGGTAATGGATTCCTTCAAATTCTGCTGCGCTTCGGCGGTGTCGCGCAAGGCGCTGCTCTGCCTGATTTCATACGTGATCTCGGAAGCATCGACAGCGGGCTTGTTGTAACGAATTCGCGGAGCAACCACGTAGATGATTTCGTTCGTCAAGGTCAGTGTCCAGGCGGCATTCAGGTCGAGGTAATAGGTGTATTCCACCGGCGCCCGGGCCTCGACCACCACATCCGGCAAACGGATATAGCCAAATGCTGTGCTGGCCTCGTCGCGCCGGGTGAAGATCTCCATTTGATGGATTTTGGCGAACTGCAAATGGTGACTCGGATGAATGCTGGTCGCATAGCTGATGAAAGACGTGGTGACCTGCCCGCGCCTGAAGGCGGTCAGCACATCCACCACCGCTGTCGCCGCCTTGTCGATGGTCCGGCCGGTCTTCTCCGCCAGTTCGACCGGCAAGTCGCGGCACGACTTGAAGACATAGAGGGCGGCGAAAGTGAGGATCGCCAATACGGCAATCCCTGTCGCGGGCATGACCCATGGATTCCGCGCCATCCCTTCGAGGGTCTTTTCCCCTGCCTGCTGGAGTGGCTGCTCCGAGTCGTTCATCGCAGAAGGAGTAGCGTCGATTGGGCGGTTTTTCCACGGAAAACTATGACGAGCTCCGGCCCGGCAATTCTGCGCACCACGGCCCGCACAGGAAACGGGGCGTTGTTGAACTCTGGTTCGGCACCTGAACGCGGAGTCCGAGGTGATACCTGGCAGGGCGGAAATGCGGGAGTTGAAGCGCCAAAAGCCGGCCCTCGTTTGCGGCCGGGCTACGCTGCCCTGTGCCGATTGGTCTCCGAGATGCATGCCGGGTTGTGCCGGGACGCGACTGCTGCTTTATTGTCTTGTGCAAGCCTCTGAAGTCATTGTCTGCACCTATTGCGGCCAAAGTTTTGAATTGGTAATCGATACGTCGGCCGGCTCGCAGCGGTTTACAACGGATTGCGAAATCTGCTGCCGCGCTCTCGAAGTGTCGGCCGAATGCGAAGCGGGCGAAATTCTTTCCTTGGATGTTCAATCGGCTTAAAGGACACTCTCGGCCCTATGCGGGTTGAAACGATCCTTTGGATTTACATTGTTCTCCTGGTAGCCGGCGGAGTGATGGGTCTGGTGAAGGGCAAAAGTAAGATTTCGCTGGTGGCCTCCGTGATTTTTGCGCTGCTGCTGGTGATGTGCATTTTCCAGGTGCTCCCCTTTCAAAGCTACATCTGGATTCTGGCTGTTCTCCTGATCTTTTTCGGCTGGCGCCTGATCCAGTCCAGGAAATTCATGCCGGCCGGATTGATGGTGATTCTGACCGTCCTGGCTTTGGCGCTCCCCCATTTGATTTAGCGGAAACCGAAGCGCCCCGAGCGGACCGCTTGCGGCTGCCCAGCCAACCGTCCGGGTTGCTGCCAGCGTTCAGCCGGAATCTTTCGCCGGCCGAGACTGTGGGCCTTTGCCCGCGGGATTGTTCCCGTCCGGATCAAAGCGCGTAAAACGTGACAAACTTTTGAAATTTCTTGAAGTTTGGCTCTTTAAACTCGCGCTGCACCAACCCATTTCGACCCTGAATCCCGACTTTAACCTCGTTGGCCGTGGCGATCCTTTGCAGTTGTTCCCGCGTGACTTCGTAGATCGCTACTTCTCGCAGGAGATTCTTCTCCCGCTTGCGCAGGTTGGCGCTCCCGGTGCCTTTGAGACGCATCGCCTTTCCGTCCAATGTCAGGGTCAACGTTTCCCCGGCCGGAATCTCCAAAAAGCCCACCTCGTCCGTGGCCATATAAGTCACTTCCAGAAAGTAACGGCTGTCCCGGTAATCGATGAAGACGCGGGAAGCGTTCAACCAGACAACTTCGCGGGGCGGACTCCCCGACTCGGTCTCCAGCAGGTTGTCCGACATCAGGTCCGTCCGCAATCCGGAGACAGCGTCGTAATGAGTGGTAACATCCGGCGCCGGCGTCCGGCAGCCGGCAACCCATCCCGCAACAAGCAACGTCAGAACGATTCTTTTCACTCGCTACCTTTCTTTTATGTTCCGCCTCGGAAGGTCGGACGGAAAAGAGCGTAACCACCTTGATGGCTTTTTCCAATCTTGATTTTACTGACCATAAAAAAACCGCCCGGCGGGCATTCCCCCATCATCCGGGCGGCTTTCGGGCTCCCGCTCGGGACTTCGCCTGCTATTTTCGCGCCGACGAAGCTTTCGCTTGACCTCGCAGTTGCCGAGTGTGCCCGGAACATGAAGCAACGTCGGCGGGTGGGACGCGCCTTTCTACTGTGGGTTGTTTGGAGGCTTGGCGGGAGCTTCAAGATCGCCGGTGGCGAATTGAATTCCGTCGAGGTAAAACTGGAGGATGGCCGGGTTCCACCAGATTTCGGTTCGGTGTCCCAACGCAGAATAGAAGATACGGCCCTGGCCGTATTCACGGACCCATGCGATGGCAAAATCGCCGTCTTTCCGGTTGATCCATTTCACTTCCATGTTGGTAGCGTTCGTATTCAAAGAGAGCAGGACCCGCACTTTGCCGCGCGAATAAGGTGTCTTGAATTGGTAGATCTCATCGGCGATGCGGAAATCTTCTCCGCCGAAAGCCGCGACTAACGGGTGGCCCGGCTCCTCCACTTTAATGCCCACTTCTTCGTTCCAAGGGTGACCGTCGTAACCCGCCCCAAGCAGCTCGATGAACTCCGGCCAATGCGTGTTTCCGCCAACAGCGTGATGATACGCCACTATACCGGCGCCCTTCTTTAACCAGTCCAAGAGGCTTTGGCGGAGCAAGGATTCGACTTCGGCTGGGTCCTTTCCGTAATCGCCGAACTTGTTCATGTCCTCAGGCGTTGGGCGTATCCAGGGCCCGTTCGCATTGTTAATAATGATCGCGTCAAAGCCATCGAGGCTTCCCGGCAGGAAAACGGCCACATCATCGCTGACGACTGGTGTGAATGCGCCCGTCTTTTCACCCAACAGTTTCATGGCCAGTTCGCCCTGAGGGATGCAGTAGCCTTTGTGCGGGGAATTCTCCATGAACGGCGTATTCCAGACGAGCACTCGGCGCGGCTTTTTCGGAATGATCCGCGGCTTGTCCGGAACGGCTGCACCGATGCGCTCGGATTGTTGCGGTGTGACCTGGGCCTGAACGGTTGGAGGGTTTAACAAAGCGACGGCAGCCAGCGCCGGCATGATCCAGCAACCCAAGCCTGAAAGGCTGGTCACATACCGCTTTGCTTGCCGCCGCAGTCCAAATTGAGCCGCATCGCAGCACGGTTCAGGGAAAGGCCTGAATTCCCGGAAAGGTCTCATGCGATTCTCCTCTTGTAATTTTCAGCTTACAACGACCAGCCGTCGCGGTAGTCGCGTCTAATAAGTTTGTTCGCCGCCGTGCTGTTGGCGAATTTCATTGTCAAAGGGTCAAATTCGAGCGGGCCTTCAAGTAGAGTGGCGATGTTGCCCAGGAGAACAAATTCCGTCAGCGGCGCGCCGTAGTTGAAATTCGACATCGCCGGCGGCCCGCCTTTGCAGGCTTGAATCCACTCCATTTCGTGTCCGGGCGATTTCGGCATTTTTCGGGGCGGCTCTGCAACGTCCTTGAATTCATTCTCGGGCAATAAGCTCAGCACCGTGTTGTGACCGTTGGCGTGGATTTTCCCTTTGGAACCAATGAGAAGAATTCCGGCGTGATCGCGCCATTTGCCTTCGCCGGCGTCGCCCCAGTCAAGTTTTCGCCCCAGAAGGTCCTCGATTCTTTCCCGGGCCTTCGAGCTGCTCCTGCCATTGTGCCAGTGGATCCGAACGGGCGGCATGTCCCCCCGGGCGGGAAAGTCGTATCGGACAATTTCCCAGCGCGGAAAGGTCTCGTCGTGAATTCCGGAAACCTCGGCTTGAACGCGCACCAGTTTGTCGCCGGGCCGTTCGCGCTCGGGAAAGGCGTTGGGCTGCCAAAAGGCGTCGAGTTTCAGCGCCTTGAAAGCCAGGTTCATCGTGTGCACGGCCCAGTTCCCAAGCTGGCCGGTGGCGAAATCCCGCCAGGTATGCCACTTGAGCCACTCGGGATGATAGGGCCTTCGCTCGGCCGGACCGAGCCACAAATCCCATTTCAGATGGTCCGGCACCGCCTGCGCGTCCTGCGGAAGTTTTCGGTCTCCGGCGCCGCCGCTATCGTTCCAGGCATGCACTTCGCGCACTTGGCCGATCACGCCGGCCTGAATGAGGGCAACGCCGCGCCGAAACGCCTCCGAAGCTGTGCCCTGATTCCCCAATTGCGTGGCCACCTTTTCGGCATTGGCGGTGTCCCGCAAAAAACGCGCCTCAAAAATGTCGCGCGTTAAGGGCTTCTCGCAATAAACGTGCTTCCCCATCTTCATCGCCATGGCTGCGATCACCGCGTGGGTATTGTCCGGAGTCGCGATGATCACGCCATCCATCCGGTTGTCCATCTCCTCCAGCATTTTCCGGAAATCATAGAACTTCCTTGCCTGCGGGACGCGCTGGTAGGCATCGCCGGCACGTTGATCGTTCACGTCGCACATGGCGACGACGTTGGCGAGTTTGGGCATGGTATCGACGAACCAGCGTCCGCGACCGCCCACGCCAACCAGGGCAACATCGAGCTTCTCATTGGCGGGCGCTCCCCGGACGGAGCGACTGTCTTTGAGAATCAAGAGTCCGGCGGTCCCGGCCGCGGCCGTGCGGATGAACGCGCGCCGGGGCATCAAGGTCTGGCCGCGGCGGCGGGGACGAACAGTCGATGAAGTTTCGCGTTTCATAAATGCGAGATTGTTGAATCCGTGACTTTGACGGTCGCCCGAGCGGCTTTCATCATTGGCAGATTCGAGGCGGTTCGTGAAAGCTCTTTATGAAGCCTCGCGAGCACTTGCCAACGCCACAGCCCTTGTCCGAACCGGGCTCAGGTAGACCGCGCTCCATCTCCGTGCCGGTGGTGGCATTTGTCAAAGCGCCCACCAACATCCAGCAATTCTAATTCTGCAGAGCGCGGCTCTCCTGAGCCGCAGCGGCTTGAACGCGACCAACGCGCTGGTTCTCCCAAAAACACTGTTGCGGCCAGAGCGCTGCGGGCCAGAGGCCCCCTGGGTGCGAAGCTTCGCCTTCGCACCAACCCGAAGGGTTGCCAGAGGGTAGCCGGAGGTCGAAGCAACGCGGAGACCTCCGGTCTGTGGGGAAACGAGTACGCACCCCAATGGGGTGCCAGAGAGCTTCCGGCAAAGCCTGCG
>CAZCUL010000741.1:0-7847 GCA_964501475.1 uncultured Verrucomicrobiota bacterium
AACGACCACGAAGCGAATCTTTTGATCGGCCTGTACCGGATCGGTGGGCGCGCTCCAGGAAACCGTTGTCTGGTCCAGGACGGGATCGTAGGTGATGGTGACGCCGCCCTGGGCCCAGGGACCGGTGCCAGCCGGTCTGCGGAAAGCAAAGGCACCGGCATGGGTGACGTTGCCTCGATAGACAATGTGGAAATCGGTTTTGGCCTCGCCAGTGCCGTTGCAGACAACGAGACTTGTCCTGAATGGATCGCGGCCGACGCTCCGCTTTTGCGGATCGGGATTTGCTCCGGCGAGGCCTGCGGGCGGTCCGGCGGGATAGCGGCGCCGGTTGTTGCCGCACCAGATGTAACAGGGCCGCTGCGCCTTCATCCAGGCCAGCGCCTCACAATCGTCCACTACTCCGTCGCGATTGGAATCGGGAGCACTGGCGCGACAGACACTCAGGGCGTGTCCAAACAACCCACCAATGATATTCGTTTGCACCACGTTTGTTCCCATGAGCAGTTTGTAGGGAGTAATGTGGCCGTAGCAAACATTGGTATTGGCGGAGGTAATGATGGAGCTGCCTGCGGGAAAGTTCCAGTTGCGCGCATCAAGAAGTGTCCCGGATCTGCAGGCATCGATCACCAGGCAGATCGGGACGCCTTTGGCGGCGATCATTTGAAACTTCGCGCAGAGATTCGAGGCCTGAATCGATCCGTCAGCCAGGCAGATCGATTGGTTTCCCCCGTGAGAAATGATCCGCACGTAAATCTTGTCGCAGGGCGGCACAAGCGCGCAGAGGTTTGAGATGGCCGCATCGACCTGCGCGGATGTGGCGGCGTTGCCATTATTGGCCTTGATGAGGCGGCCCGGCATCACGCCCAGCAGATTGGTCATATCCATTTCGTAACGGGCGACGTCGTTGGACATGTCGGCGTCGCGGTGTCCTCGGATGATCAAACCGCAGGCGTTCGATGCAGGAGCGGCTGCCAACACGCTTTGGAGAAGGAGTGGCGCCGGCGCTGGCGCCGGCGGAATCTCGGCCCCGCCTTCGCCGATGATCCACCCTTCCGGATTGACCGCCCCGGGGGGATTCGGGCTGACGCGTTCCTGAGTGCTGCCAAAATGTTCGGCACGGTCGCCATTGGGCAAAATGATCAAGGGCCACCATTCCTGAGGCGTCACGATGACGCCACCGTTGTTGACGGTGGGATTCGCCATGGCGGCGTTGACGAAGATGAAGCGCGTCTCATGAGCGAAACGGGCCGGTGGCTCGTCATCCACAAAGAAAAAATACGATGACTCAGCCAGAGTTGTGGCAGGCCCAAAAGCAGGATCGGGCGGCGCAACAGTCGTGGCGGCGGGCAGAAGGCCCTCGAACCCTGCGCCGGAACCAAAATCAACAAATGGCGACCACACCACCGCTTCCACAGTATCAATGGCGACGCCGCTGCCGGGATCCAGCAAGGCGTTCACGGCCTGCTCGCGGGTGAGAGTCTGCGCGGCAAGGGATGCGGGAATCCCCAGCAACAAAGCGGTCAACGCCGGGGCAAGTGCCGTTTGTGACTTCGAGCGCCTAAGCAGCGTTCGACATTCCGAGAGAAAGCGACGGAGAGGTTTCATAAGCATGGTTTAGTGGAGAGTTGGGAAGGATGAAAACACGACATCCGCCAGGGGCTCTCTCCCATGGCCAGGAAGAAGCCGCCATCTGAAAGGCGGTGACCCACGGAACAGGCAACTATCGTAGCGTTCACGCTTCGCCTCGGTTCGATCCCTGCGAAAAAGCCTCCTTCGAGGCCCGCGCCAAGCGGCGCCGCATCACGCAAGAAGCGGGTGTTGAGTTGAGATGCTTGGGCGAACGAATATCAAGAATTTGGCCTCGGGTCAACTTCAGAAACAGCCCAAATTTCGAGGAGGCCACATTTTGACACTGCCTCTAACAGGGCTGCTCCAAGCATGGCATCACCGAACTTTGTCGAAAACTTCGTCGAACACCTTTGTTCGAAAAACGGCCAATTCTCGATAAAGTTTCCGACGAAATTTAATGGCGCTCTGGGACAGTGCCCTAAATAAACAGAATGAAGATGGACTGCGGCTCTCCCTGAAAGACGAACCGCAGCAGGGTCAGAACCTAACTCGCAGTTGGCGGCGACACCGCAATGCAGAAAGGCTGCAAGGGCTCGGGCTTGCCGCGCTCTCCGGCCAGGATGCTGGCAGTGTTCACACAAGCAGGATCATTCCCGCGGCCGGTTGGCCAGTGCCGCTCGAGTGAGTTCCTCCGCGCGCGCGAGTTGCTCGGGCGTTAATTTCTTGGCCAGGGTATCCTTGAAAATCACTGCGTTCCGAGTGCCGTGCGCGGCGGCCAGGGAGATCCATTTATAAGCCTCCACCAGGTCCTGCGGCACACCCTCGCCGTCGGCGTAGCAGGCGCCGATGGCGTATTCGGCCAAGGGCTCGCCTTGCTCGGCTGCTTTCCGATACCACTCGGCCGCTTTGTCAAAATCGCGCGCCACCCCCAGCCCCGCGTCGTAAAGATTTCCGAGGTTGAGCTGCGCTTGGGCGTGACCTCGCTCAGCCGCCTTCTGATACCAGCGGGCCGCTTCGGCGTAGTTCTGCCCGACACCGCGGCCAGTATCGTAAAAGACGCCCAGGTTGAATTGGGCGGCCACCTCGCCTTGCTCGGCGGCTTTGCCAAACCACTTCGCCGCCTCTCCATAATCGAGCGGCACGCCTTCGCCGGTGGAGAAGGCATAGCCCATATGATATTGGGCTTTGGCATGGCCGCGCCCGGCGGCTTTTAAATACCAATTGGCTGCCTCGGCTTTGTCCACGGGCACGCCCCGGCCCTGATCGTAAAGGACCGCCAGATTGAACTGGCCGGTCAGTTCGCCTTGCTCTGCCGCCTTGCGAAACCATTCTGCCGCTTTGCCAAAATCCTGGGGCGCGGCGATCCCATTTGCGCAGGCATTCCCCGCTTTGACCTGCGCTTCAGGAACGTTCAGATGCGCGGCCCTCAAATACCACTTCACCGCTTCGCCCTCATCCTTGGCCACGCCCTGTCCGTTTTCGTAAAGGATTCCCAGATTGTACTGGGCGCGGGCGTCGCCAACTTCGGCCGCTTTGCGAAACCATTTCACCGCTTGCGCCAAATCCCGGGGCACGCCCAGCCCCTCCGCGTAGGCGAAACCGAGATTGACCTGCGCCAGGGGATTGCCTTGTTCCGCGGCCGCGCGATACCACCGGACCGCTTCGGCCGGGTCTTTCGTGACGCCCCGTCCCTGTTGGTAAGCGGCGCCGAGTTGGAGTTGGGCTTCATGATTGTTTTGCTTGGCCGCCAGGCGATACCACTTCAAGGCTTCGGCCATATCTTCCTTCACGCCCTGGCCTCGCTCGTAGAGAATGCCCAGATTCACCTGCGCATTTGCGTTCTCGCGTTTGGCGGCTTTGCGGAACCATTGGGCGGCCTGGGCAAAATCGTGCGCCACGCCGTTGCCGCGGGCATACAGTATTCCCAGGCTCACCTGAGCCTCTTCCACCCCTTGCTCGGCGGCTTTGCCCAGCCATTTGGCCGCCTCGGCGCCGTCCCTTTCCACGCCGCGCCCTTCCGCGTAGGCTTTGCCGAGGTGAAGCTGCGCGGTGAGATGATTCTGCTCGGCGGCTTTGCGGAACCACTTGACGGCCTCCGCCGGATGGGCGGCGATCCCCTCTCCGCTTTCATAAGCCAAGCCCAGCTTCAGTTGCGCTTCCGGATGCCCCTGCCCGGCCGCCCTCGTCCACCATTGAGTCGCCTCGGCTAAATCCTTTTCAACAGCGACCCCTTCGGCATAAGCGTTGCCGAGGCGATACTGATCCTCGGCGTCGCCTCGACGCGCATGGCGGAGCCGGGCTTCGAAGAGCTGTTCAGACGTGATCAATTCCAGGAGTTGATCCAGGAGGACCCCGGCTTCGCGGCTTCCCTGGCGCGCGGCTGCGCTCAGCCAGACATAAGACTCGGCCAGATCGCGCTCGACTCCCTGCCCGGCGGCATACGCCTGAGCGAGGCTGATCTGTGCCGCGTCATCGCCCTGCTCGGCGGCTTTGCGGAACCATTTGACTGCTTCCGCGAGGTCCTGGGTCACACCCAGGCCGTTGGCATAAAGCACGCCCAGGTTATATTGCGCGCCCTTATCATTCTGCTCTGCCGCCTTCTGAAACCACCTGGCTGCTTCCTCGAAATCCTGCGGAATACCCACGCCCTGGGAATAAAACACGGCTACATTAAACTGCGCGGCTGCGTTCCCTTGCTCCGCCGACTTGCGAAACCATTCGACTGCCCTGGCCGGGTTTTGTTGGACCCCTGTGCCGGCGGCATACATCAGCCCCAGTTTAAACTGCGCGGCGGCATCTCCGCTTTCTGCCAGGCGGCGGGTTTCTTGAAACTCCGACGGCTGAGGGGCCGCAGCCGGCGATGGCGGAGTTTGTCCGGATGCCGGCCACATGTCAGCGCCGGCAGCCAAAACGACGCAGAGGGCGAAAATGGCGACGCGCGGCCATCGCCCTCGCGGTTCTTTGGTTTGGATGACAAGGCGCATTTCTAACGAGTTATCCGCATGGATTTCACGGAATGACACTATGCTCTCGCGGCAAGACCAGCAATATTTTCCGCAGCAGCCGCGCCGTAACGTGGTTCAGTTTCAATATGCAAATTCAGATTGCTGCGGTGTCTCTTCTGATGAAAGCTGGCGCCGAAAGCACGCCGGTGCCGGCAAAACTTAAAGGATACTTATGAAATATCTTGCGCCTGGCGGAACGGGCATAACTTCCGCAGCGATAGTCTGCACGTGCCTTTCCGCCGCAGCCGTCGCCCAGGACAGCTCCAGCGGGGGGTTGGCGGATCTTCCGCTGCCCTTGCAGCGTTTCGTCGAGTCGAAAAAGCAGCAGGCGAACGAGCTGGCCGAGGAGTTCGAAGTCAAGGTTTCGCCCGATATCTGGGCCTACTTCAAAGCGGCGGAAGCCGGGGACTGGTCCACCGCCTCGAACCTCTTCATGTCGCTCAAGGGGCGGGCCAGCCAATACGAGGGCGCTGTCAACGATCCGGGCGTGGGCACGGTGGTCTGGCAGGCGGTCATCGAGGTCGAGCTTGTGTTGGAATCCTACGCCCTGGGCGAGCCGAAATACTCCGGGATGTTCGGCCGCAGAGTCGTTGATTCCATCCCAGCGGGGGCGATCTATTTTGGCGGCACCGACCCGGGACGCGGATTGGTGACAGCTTTCTGCAAATCGCACGCCCAGGGCGATCCGTTCTTCACCATTACGCAGAATGCCTTCGCGGACGGGCGCTACCTGCAATACCTCCGCCACATTTATGGCAAACGCATTTACGTGCCGAGCGAGGAGGATTCGCAAAGGGCGTTTAAGGAATACCTGGAAGACGCGCAGCGGCGTTTGCAAGAGAACAGGCTTAGACCGGGCGAGGATGTCAAGGTGACCGACAACCGCGTCCAGGTCTCCGGCCAGGTCGCCGTCATGTCCATCAACGCTCTGCTGGCCAGGATGATCTTCGACAAAAACCCCGACCACCAATTCTTCGTCGAAGAGAGCTTTCCGCTCGATTGGATGTATCCGCATTTGCTGCCGCACGGCTTCATCCTGAAGCTCGAACGCGACGCGATGGCGGTCCTTCCGGACGAGGCGGTCCGCAAAGATCATGACTTTTGGAAGCAAGAACTCAAAGGCATGATTGGCGATTGGCTGAATGAAGAAACACCGGTCGAAGCCGTCTGTGACTTTGCGGACAAAGTTTTCCGCCGAAAGGAACTGGATGGATTCGAGGGAGATTCCAAATACGTAAGGAACGATTATGCCTGCAAGTTGTTTTCGAAGCTGCGCAGCTCGATTGCCGGTCTCTATAGCTGGCGGCTCCAGGAGATCAATTCCAGGCTGCAGCAACTCATCTCGCGCGAGTCGGCGGAGCGAGAGGGCAACCAGCCCGGGATTCGGCGGCTGCAGGACGCCCAGAAACAAATGCTTGCTGAGGCCGATTTCGCCTTCCGGCAGTCGCTGGCGCTTTGTCCTTACAGCCCGGAGGCCGTGTTTCGCTACGTTAACTTGCTCGCGTCTCAGAACCGCAAAGCCGACGCTCTGCGTGTGGCCAGCACCGCGGCCAGGCTGGAACCGGAGAACAAGCAGTTTCGGGCCTTGGTCGAGCAATTGGAAGGAGCGCGGTAATTCGAGGAGAGCCGGAAAACGGAAGCCATTCCCGATCACTTCAGTGCCCGGAGCGCCCGGCTCTTCGGCTGCCTGAATCAGCGCCAGCCAGCCGGCGCCAGACCACTACTCGATGTAGCGGAAATCGATACAAGCAAAGAGGGCATGAAACAGGCCGGTCCAGGCGGCCAGGCGCGCCTCCGCATCGGGGGCCGGGGCCAGATGTTTCAGTGCCAAATCCCGTTCTCGCGAATCCGGCTGGCGTCCCAATGCCGTGCGATAGGCCTGATTCAAGCGCTCAGAGTCGTTATCTGAAGGCCGCGATAACAGCCGCCGAGCCGCTGCTTCCGCCTGGTCGCGGACAAACGGAGCGTTTAATAGGAAGAGGGCCTGGGTCGGCACCGTGCTGACGTTGCGCTTCCCAGTGACCATGCTGGGCGAGGCAAAGTCAAAGACAGCGAATACCTCAGGCAGGGCATTCCGGAAAACGGGCATATAAACGCTGCGGCGCGCGCCATTGAATTGAAATCCGTAATCAGCCGCGCGATCGGCCGGGAAGGTTTGTCCACCCATTTCCAAAACCAGTTGACCGCTGACTGCCAGGATTGCATCGCGGATGCTCTCGGCCGTCAGACGGCGGCGGTTCATTCGCCACAGCAACCGGTTCTCGGGATCGAGTGCGTGAGCACGCTCGAACGCCCCGGTCTCAGCTGCATCCGCGGCAGGAGCCTTTCCTGAGCTAAGTTGATACACGCGGGATAATACGATTTGGCGAACGAGCTTTTTAATGGACCAACCCTCCTCCATGAATCGCAGCGCCAGATAATCGAGCAGTTCCACGTGGGATGGATTGTCTCCAGTGGTGCCGAAATTGTCCGGGGAACGGACCAGGCCTTCGCCCATAAGCCAAAGCCAGACCCGGTTGGCCATGACGCGCGCAGTCAGGGGATTTTCAGGGCTGGCAATCCAGTCCGCCAGTTCTCGCCGGCCGCTCTCCTCCCTGGACGGCGGGGGAGCCGCCACTTGAAGGGCGTTCAAAAACCCTCGAGGGACTGTTTCGCCCACATGGTGGACGCTTCCGCGGACGTGCACCGGCGCATCCTCGATGGTGTCGGCCTCGTGGACGGCCATGATCATTGGCCGCTTCGGACCGCTTTCATGAAGCTTCTTGAGACGATCCTCCCGGGCCTTGATTTTCGCGGCGAGCGCCGCGGCATTCCCGGCCTCAGCGCTGGAATCGGTTTCAGATTCGGTTTCGGCTGCTGCAGCGACCTCCGCCGCCGGCAGGAATTGAATGGCATCCGCGGTGACGTATCCCTGCGTTCCTTCATTTGAAATGAGAACGTAAGCGAACCCGTTCGTCTCGAAGCGGAACTGGCCGAGGGAGACAAATCGCCCGTCCACAACAGGCGCTTCCTTTTGATTGACCTGAATGCGCGTTTCGCCGTCGGCGTGGAACACGGTCACCGGCACATGGGCAGCGCGGCTGGGGGAATGCACATAAGCAAAGCGCACTTCGTAAAGTCCGGGCGCGGGCAAATCCGGGGCGAAAGTCAGCGTCTTCTCGCCCTTGCCGGAATTCTCGTCATGCACGTATCCGTCACCGATGTAATGTTTCGAATATTGAGAATGTTTCCACGCCCCGATGGGCTTCGCCTCTGAGCTGTCCACAATCAGGC
>CAZCUL010000742.1:0-3348 GCA_964501475.1 uncultured Verrucomicrobiota bacterium
GGCGCGGGCGCTGCGGCGGCGAAGTCTTCCATCTTCCATCGGGCCTTGACCGGATGGGTTCCAGCCTTGGGCAGCGAAGGGTAAAGTTTTCGGAAATGGTCGTGGATTCTCCGCCGGTGATGAGCAAGAGCCATTGCTTGAAGGATCCCTTCGCCGGGTCGTAATGGAAGGCCGGCATCTTGCGGGCGACGGCGATGACCGTTTCCTGAACGACTTCCTGCGCCTCGTCGTCGGAAAGGCCGCTTCTGCGGGCGACGTTATAAATAAGCTGCCAATAAGTGTCGAAGAAGGTGCGCCAACTGACGTCGTCCGCCACATCGCGCAAGCGGTGGAGCAGGCTGCTTCTGGTGGGGAGACTGTCGTAATCGCCCACGCGCGCCCCGAACACCTGAGGCATAACTGAGTTCATGGAGGAAATTCGCTGTGATGCTAACGCGAAAAAGAGGTTCTCACAAGCATTCAACTGGAATTCTGGAATTCTGGAACTCGCTGAAATCCGCCTGGAATCGGGAGCATCTCGGATCGAGCGCGGGTCTGCGATCCGCAGCAGCGTTGGAGGACAAGGTTGCGGGAGAACTATCGGAAGCTTCGGCGCTTTCCAGAGTGCTGCGGCTCACAGAGGCGCGCTCCAATCGGTTCTGGTTGATTTGAGCAACACCCCTTCATGTCGGCTGCTACGGACCATGGGTGTTAGAAGGCCGCCACCTTCACGCCGATCAATGCAGGACCGCTATCCCATACTGTTCGAATCGCTCATCGGTGGTGACGACAGGCAAGTGGTTCAACATCGCTGTGGCAATGATAAACCGGTCGCACGGATCGTCATGGATTGCCGGGAGTTGAGCGGCACGAAGGCATGCAGTCAGGTCAAGCGGGAGAATGAACAGGGCGTGATGGTCGGCCACCTTCACAAACCACTCCTTCGGCGGGAGGGGCAACTTCAGTTTGCCTCGACCCACCTTCATCGCGATCTCGAACCCGCTGATGGCGGACACATAGATGGCCGGCGCCTGGTCAATTTGTTTCAGGACAGAACGGCTGAGCTTCCTGCTGCCGGACGCGAGCCACAGCAAAGCGCAAGTGTCCAGAATCATCTGCTTGACGCCGGCCACTCCTCACTCGAGAGAGGCTCGGTCGGATCATAACTCAACTTGATCTTGCTCAGTTCGGGATGAGCCTTGGTCCGGCTTCGGCGCTTGTGCGGAACGAGGTCCGCCACCGGTTCGCCGTTGCGGCAAATGATGATCGCCTCATTCTTATCCTCCACTCTGGCGAGCAGGCTGGAGAAGTTCGTTTTCGCTTCGTGAACGTTTACCATTTTCACAGGGACAAAGCTAGTCCACTTAGTCCACCTGTGTCAATGTAGGCGTCGCGGCGCGCTGGTCAGAGTTATCTTGAATGCCCCCCGGCCCGGTTTCCGGCCGGCATTTCCCCAGGCAGCTTTCTCCTGGTCGCAATCACATAAGCCGCCACGGCCGCAATGAGGAGCACAACCGCGCTGCCCAGATTCAGAAACCCGCGTTCCGCAGTCCAAACAATCGTGTAGCCGAGGGCTCCGGCCATGAGCGCATAATAGGCAAAAGGCAGCAGCGTTTTCCGGATGACCGCGCCTTCCAGGCCGATCAGTCCCACCACTGCGGAGGCCGCCACGACGTTGTGCACGCAGATGATGTTTCCGGCCGCCCCGCCCACCGCCTGGAGGGCCACAATCCATGTCGGGTCCACTCCGATTCGCTGGCCCACGCCGAACTGGAACAGCGAAAACATCATGTTGCTGACGGTGTTGCTCCCGGCTACAAACGCGCCAAAGCCGCCAATGAACGGCGCAAAGAGGGGCCAGGCCGATCCCGCCAGCGCCGCCACTCCTTCAGCCAACGCAATGGGCATCTTTTCATAACCGGCCAGGCCGCCCTGGGAATTGATAAACACCTGCACCATCGGCACAGTGAAAACCAGCGCTACCGATGCGGCCAGCGTGGTTTTGCCAGACCTCGCCCAGGCCCGCTTGTAAGCCGCGCCATCCATCTGATGGAGGATATAAGTGATGGCCGAAACGACGACGAAAATGGTTCCCGGCAAATGCAGCGGCTGCAGGTCGGCCGTGATTCCGGTGCCAAAGATATCCGCCCACTTTAACGTCCAGGCTTTCAGCCAATCGCCGAAGGGCAAATCGCGCAAGCGCGTCAAGACGAGCAATACCGCCACGATCAGATAGGGCGACCAGGCCTTGAACAGACTCATCGAGCCGCTGCGGTGGCCGACATCCTTGATCTCGATTCGTCCGGTCCATTCCGGGTTCCAGTTGTCTCGCTTGTCGAAATCCCACGCCGTGGCCGGCATGAGAAATCCCTTCCGGGCCGCGGTCACGACCAGCGCCAGACCGATGAGCGCGCCGAACATCGAGGGGAATTCCGGACCCAGAATCAAGGCGACCAGAAAATAGGGGACCGTCATGGCAAAGGCGGCGAAGAGCGCGAACTTCCAGACCTGCAGCCCTGCCGCGATGGAGCGTTCCGGCCCGAAAAAACGGGTCATGAGCGCCACCACAAAGAGCGGCACCAGTGTTCCCGTGATGGCGTGGAGCAGGGCGACCTTGACGCCGATCATTGCCAGAAAGTCCGCCCATGCGTAACCGCCCTGCGCGGCGTAGGCCCGCACTGCTTCGTCCGAAAGTCCCGTATGGACGCCGAGCAAAATGGGCGTGCCGACCGCTCCGAAAGACACGGGTGTGCTTTGAATGATCATGCCCGCCACCACCGCGGCCATGGCCGGAAAGCCCAGTCCCACCAGTAACGGCACTGCCACCGCCGCCGGCGTTCCAAACCCGGCCGAGCCTTCGATAAATGAGCCGAACAGCCAGGCGATAATGATCACCTGAATACGCCGATCTGGTGTGATGTCGGTAAAGCTCCGGCGGATGGTGCGCATGGCGCCGCTTTCCTGGAGCGTGTTCAGGAGGAGGATCGCGCCGAAGATAATGTAGAGGAGCGAGGCCGCCACCACCAGGCCCTTGATCGAGGCCGCGCCGATCTGTGCTGCTGAAACTCTCCAAACAAAGAATGCCAGACCGGCTGCAACGATGTAGGAGATGGGCATCGCTCGGGCCGCCGGCCAACGGAGGATCACGAGGAACAAAAACACCGCGGCAATGGGCAGCAGCGAAAGGGTGGCAAGCGTTCCTACGTTCATGAAGAGTTTCGACGATCTCGGAGTTGCAGATTGTGACCATGAACCCGGCGGTTCGGTCGGACCGCGGCTCTTCTGAGCCGCCGCAGCTTGAAAGGGACCAACGCGCTGATTCTCCCAAAGACACTGTTGCGGCCAGAGCGCTGCGGGCCAGAGGCCCGC
>CAZCUL010000743.1:0-5394 GCA_964501475.1 uncultured Verrucomicrobiota bacterium
CCTCGTCCCGCGTCACGTCGCACGGCAGAATCAACGTCTCTTTGCCAAAAGTGCCGGCGAGTTCCTCGACGTTTTCCTTCAAGCGTTCCCCCTGATACGTGAACGCCAGCCTGGCTCCCGCGTGATGCCAGGCCTGGGCAATCGCCCAGGCAATCGAGCGCTTGTTCGCCACGCCGAAAACGATGCCGATCTTGCCTTCGAGTAATCCCATGCTCATCCTTTCGCGGCTAAGCAGTAGGGATTTTCCCGCCGCAAAGCAAGGCAGGAATGGCCTGGCCGGCCCGTCGGTCTGCACGCAGGGCTTTGAGCGCTTGTCAGCCCCCTGAGCAAAGCTATCGAACTCCTTCTCTTTTGCGCCATTCGCCGAAAAGCAGTCCGTAAACAACCAGATCCACGAAGTGGTCGTAAAGCCATTCACTCTGCCGGAGAATCCCTTCCTCCCTGAAACCCAGGCGCACCGGAATGGCGCGGCTCTTCCTGTTTTGCGCGGCACAGCGAATCTCAACCCGGTGGAGGTCCATCTTCTCGAACACATAATCCACCAGCGCGCGGCAGCTTCGGGTCATGAGGCCGCGTCCCTGAAACTCCTCGGCCAGCCAATAACCAATCGATGTGTTTTTATGGAAACGATCGATCCGATGCAGGCCGATCACGCCTGCGGCCCGGTTCTCCACCCGAATGACGAGTTGCAGACCTTCATTTCGCAACATCTGTTGCTGGACATCCACCATAAAGCGGGCGGTCTCCGCCTCCGTTTTCGCCAAATCCAGCCAGGGCAACCACTCCCGAAGATGCTTCCGGTTCCGATCCGTTAAAGCAAATAACTCGGGCGCGTCTTCCGGTTCCATGGCTTTTAAAACCACCCCTCCATCGATCGTCTTTTGAAACCGGCGAAGCTCGTTCACACCTTAATAATCGTAGAGCCCGCTGTCGCGGGTGTAACCTCCGCCCCCGTAACCGCCGCCTTCATCGTCTTCCGGGCCGCCCATGAAATCGCCGAGGATATCGCCCATGTCTTCCTCGATCTTTTCCGGGTCTTCGCCGGCTTCCAGACGTTTGATGGCCACGTCCATCTCCTTCGGCACTGTGCCGGGCGGCATGATGTCCTTCATTTTCTTCATCATGTGGGCCATGTGTTTGGGATTGTTCTCGTCCAGGTGCTCCATGTCCCGCTCGAGCTCGCTCACGGCGCGCATCATCCGCGGATCGTCAAAGTCGGGCATCGGCTCGCCCCCTTCGTCCCCTTCCGGCTTCGCGGAGCCCTCCTTCAAGCCGCGCGGAGTGGCGAAGCGGCTCATCTGTTTCGTCATCTTTTTGTTGCCGCACCTGGGGCAGGTCGGCAACCGATCCGGATTGAGGCGTTTCGACAGGAAGTTAAAAACGACCCTGCATTTCGGACAGGCAAACTCGTAGATTGGCATAATTCAGTTCTTCGAATTCACTCGATTCTCAAAGGCCCATTAAAAACCGATTTAGGCGCCTGGACGAGATTTTATCCATCTTTCAAAGTTTCTCCAGCTTCTCTCGCAAAAAGGCGACGGACGCATCGACTCGCGACTCGGGCAAACCATGGAGAATGAGCGGCCCGCCAAAGCCGCTCAGGCTCAAGTGCCGCAAATAGTAGTCCCAATCCAACACGCCCTCCCCCGCGGCCGTAAAGCCTTCCTCCGGATCAGAACTGATATCCTTCGCATGCGCCATGATGATTTCGCGGCCCAGGAGTCCAAAAGCCTCGTCTAAAACCGGCCGCATCTTCGGCAGCTCCCCGCGATGAAAAAGATTCGCGGGATCGATGACCACCTTCAAGCGTGGCGACTGGACGGCGTCCAACAACCGCCGGGCCTGCCTTGCGGAACTGATCACGTTGCCGATCTCCGGCTCGATCCCCAGCGTCAGATCGTGGCGCTCCGCAATGAAAAGAGCTTCCTGCAACGTTTGGACCAAATCCTCCCAGGCCTGGATCGAGCCGTTGTCCCGATGTCCCCGCCACATGTCTTCGGGGTCGCGCGTGCCCGTGCAAAGCGTCATCAGCGAAGCGCCAAGTTCGGCGGAAGCCGAGGCAACCGCCGCCAGCCCGCGCAACCCCTTTTCGCGCTCCCGCGGATCGGGATGAATCATGTTGAAAGTCCCGGACACCGCGGCCACTCGCAGGTTGCGCTCATCCAGGGCGCGCCGAATCTGGGTCAGCAACGACGGCGCGATCTCATGGGGCAGGGTGGGCAGGCCGGCGCAGGCAAAATTGAACTGAACGCAGCGCAGCCCGGGCTCGCTCACGGCGTCGAGGACCCCTTCGAGAGTGGGCCGCGAAAAAGTTTTGGCAAAAATCCCGAGCTCCATAGGTTGGGGCAGTGGCTCAGGCAGGCCAGGCCCGGACCAGTTCCGGAAAGCGGCACTGGCTGCAAAGCGCGTTCGAATGGTCGCAGAAATCATGGACGATTTGGAGCAGTCCTTGTTGAGCAGCCGCATGGCGCAGCGCTTGCAGGGGAGGACTTCCGCCAAACAACCTTTGCCGCGCCAGGCGCAGCAGCGCGTTGTCCTGAGCGGAAGGCCAGGCGAAATAGCGCCGTTCCAGCTCCTGGCGCACCTTTTCATTCCGCCCTTCGCCGGCCCGGCTCCAAAGCCAGGGCAGGAAAACGTTCATGGCCAGATCGGTCAGGCGGGTCGTTCCGAGCAGAGGCTGCGACTTGCTTGTCCGCCGCGAGCGCAGCGTCCAATGCCACGACCAGAACTCGTCCTTCGGCAGGTCCAGGGCCGCGTACAAGTGCGGAAGGAGTCCGGTCTCGGGCAGCTTTTCCGCACACCAGGTCTCGAGGCGGCGCGGCAGATCGCCAGCGGCCAGCCAATGCGCGGCTAAAGCCAGGCGGCGCTGCGGATGGTTCGCAGGACGCAGAGCGTGGAAGTGCCATAATTCCCGCGGAAGAAGGCAGTCGTCAAAGGCGCTTCGTTCCCGCCACCAATGATTCCAGATTTCCCGCAGGTAGGAGTCCGCGGCGGTCCGGCGAGTCAATTCGTTGGGCAGCAACCCCCCCACTCCGAGGAGCCGCGCCTGCAACTCCAATGGAAGGGACTTCGGGCCAAGAAGGCGCTCGCGCAGTTCCGCCAGACGAAGCATGGGCCATGTATTGTGTTTGTAGCCTAAAGCGCGAAAGAGCCCTTCCCAAAGCGCCTGCTCCCATCCGGCCTGCCGCGCCCGCGCCTGGAACTGGGCCGCTTTGCTCTCGAGCCGAAGCTGCGCCGCCTGGCGAAGCAGCTCTTCCACCTGGCCGGCCGAAAGGTGGCGCAACGGTCCGCTGCATTGTCCAGCCAGGGCCTCCGGAAAAACCGGCGCCTCGTTCGCCAGCCAGACCGCCAATTGCGGCAGCGGCGAATCGAGCGTCCCCTTCAGTTCCAAAGTCGGCAGGGGCCCGGGCTTGTCCGCCTGCCAGACCGCGTGCAGAACGGTGTTCTTGAAAGCGGGATTGACATGATGCCGGTGCGCCCGCCAGCCGCTCGAAACCAGGTCGATTTCCACGTCCCCGGACCGCGGCGTCGCTCCCTCGAACTGAACCACCGCCCCGCGAAAATCGGGTCCGCCCTCATAACTCCAGAAACCCGGATGAAGAATGCAAAGCCGGCGGCCATCGACCGTGGCCAGTGTTTCGCGCAAAATCCGCTGATGAAACCAGATCGCTTGCAGGAGCCGCTCCGGGGGCGGTTCCCGGCCTTCTTCGCGCAGAATGAGCGAAGCGGCGGCTCGCAGCCGCCAGTCGGCATAAAGGTGGGGGGTTGTGGCTGACACCTTGCCATTGCTTTTCAGGATTTGGCTCCGCAAAGTCAAGTTCGAGTGTATCAGCCGGTGCAGTGAAGAGCTTTGATGATGAACTGAGGGGCGAGTTGGAGTCCCTGCGCGCGCAGCGGCTCGAACGTTTCCTGCGACCAATCGACAGCCCGCAAGGACCGCGCATCCGGAGTTGCGGGCGGGCTTTCCTCAACTTTTCTTCGAACGACTACCTGGGGCTGGCCAATGACGAGCGCTTGAAAGAAGCCGCACTCCGGGCAATCCAGGAATATGGCGCGGGCTCGGGCGCGTCGCGTTTGATTTCCGGATCGTTGCGGTCCCATCACGACCTCGAAGAGGCCCTGGCCGCTTTCAAGGGCACCGAGGCGGCTTTGAGCTTTTCCTCCGGATACGCCACGGCCGTGGGCGCTATTGGCGCCTTGGCGCAGAAAGAGGATGTCGTCGTTATCGACAAGCTGGCTCACGCCTGCGTGGTGGATGGAGCCAGGCTCTGCGGGGCCAGGCTGCGCGTCTTCCCACACAATGACGTGGATCAGCTCGAGGCTGTTTTGAAGTGGGCCGACACAAGGCGCGGCCAGGCGGCAGCCACAAGACGGCGGCGCACATTGATTGTGACCGAGAGTGTCTTTTCGATGGATGGAGACTTGGCCGCCTTGCGGGAGATTGTTGAACTGAAGGAGCGGTTTGGCGCCTGGTTGATGCTCGACGAAGCGCATGCCACGGGCATTTTTGGCCCGAATCGTCGCGGCTTGGCCGAGGCGTTTGACCTGACCGACCGTGTCGAGATTCAAATGGGAACACTGGGCAAGGCGCTGGGCGCGGCCGGCGGGTTCATCGCCGGCTCGCGAGCGCTGGTCGATTTATTAATCAATCGGGCGCGCAGTTTCATTTTCTCGACGGCGCCATCTCCTGTAATGGCCGCGGCAGCGAAAGCAGCAGTCGAGCTTGTGGCATCCGAGGAAGGAGCGGAACGGCAGATGGAGCTTTGGGCCCGCGTCGATCAACTGAAGAATGGATTGGTGAACGCAGGCTGGAGGCTGCCGGTTGTTCGTGCGCCCATTGTCCCCCTGATGGCGGGTTCGGAGGAGACGGCGTTGACTTGGGCCGATCAGTTGCGGGCAGCGGGCGTCTTTGCCCCGGCCATTCGATATCCCGCGGTCGGGCGCGGTCAGGCGCGGATCAGACTGACGGTCACTGCGGCTCACCGGGCTGATCAGATCGCATCCTTGCTTCAGGCGCTTGGACTTTGCGCCCGGCAGCCGGAAGCCCTGCCTGATCGCGCATGAAGAAGCTGGCTCGGCTGGATCAGCGGTACATTTGGCATCCGTTCACGCAGATGCGCGACTGGCTGGCGGAAGAGCCGATTGTCATCGTGCGCGGCAAAGGGGCGGTTTTGGAGGATGCTTATGGCCGGCGCTACCTGGACGCCAATTCGTCGATTTGGACGAACCTTCATGGGCACGGCCATCCGAAACTCAACGCCGCACTCCGCCGGCAGCTTGGCAAAATCGCGCATTCCTCCGCTCTGGGTTTGGCCAACGAACCGGCCGCGCTTCTGGCAGAAAGACTGGTCAAAGCGGCGAATCCCGCAAAACTTTCCCGAAACGGCCAGCCAG
>CAZCUL010000744.1:0-4536 GCA_964501475.1 uncultured Verrucomicrobiota bacterium
GACTGGCTGGCGGCGCGTTTCGTCGAAGACGGCTGGAGTTTCAAGGAGCTGCACCGGCTCATTCTCACCTCGGCCACTTACCGGCAAGCTGCCTTCCATCCCGATCCGGCGCTGGCCAGGATGAAGGACCCGGAAAACAGGTTTTGCTGGCGAATGAGCATTCGAAGATTGGACGCCGAGCAGATTCGGGATGCGATTCTTGCGACCACGGGCGAACTGGATCTGACGATGAGCGGTCCGAGCGTGGATAGTTCGAAGCCGCGCCGGACCATCTACACGAAGGTCATCCGCAATACGCGGGATCCGCTGCTCGATGTGTTCGACGCGCCTGAGTCGTTCAGCAGCACCGCCCAACGCAATGTGACCACCACGCCTCCGCAAGCGCTGCTCATGTTCAACAGCCAATTGATGCTGGAGCACGCGGTCGCCTTCGCGCGGCGGCTGGAGCAATCGAGCTTTGCGGAACCAGAACAGCTCGTGGCAGCGGCCTGCCTTCGAGCCCTTGGACGGGAACCTTCTCCGGAAGAACTCGAGAGTGCCCTTGCTTTTCTGCGGGAACAATCGCGGCGGATTCCGGCGCCCAAACCGAGGCCCGTCCCGTTTCTGGCGGACCAGATGCCCTATCGGGAAGGCAAGGCTGCGGTGCTGACGCCGGGAAGTGCGCAGGAACGTTTTGAAGTGCCCGACGCGCCGTCGCTTCCGGATCAGGATTTCACGGTGGAGGCATTTATTCTGTTGAAGTCGCTTTACGACGACGCCTCGGTGCGAACGATTGCTTCCAAATGGGATGGGAACAAGACGCGCCCAGGGTGGGCATTTGGAGTGACCAGCAGGAAATCTTCAAACAAGCCGCAGACGCTGGTGCTGCAACTGATCGGCGAGCCGGGCGAAGGCGCGGGCGGATACGAAGCCATTTTCTCGGGCCTGCAGATCGAGTTAAACCGGCCTTATTACGTCGCAGTCTCGGTTCGGCTGGCCGATGTGACCGATGGCGGCGTGCGGTTCTATTCGAAGGACCTCTCAAACGACGAGGAGCCGCTGCAAGTGGGGCGGGCCGCGCATAAGGTGATCACCCCTATCAAGTCTTCGGCGCCCTTCGTCATGGGCGGGCGGGCCGGTGATGCGGCCAGCCATCTCTGGGATGGATTGATCGACGATGTGCGGCTCACGCGCGGCGTTCTGGCACCGGAACAACTGCTTTTGAACGCGGGCCACGCTGCGGAAAACACGGTTGGTTATTGGCAGTTTGATTCTGCCGCAAACAAGGACTCTTCCGGGCGCGGCAATGACATCAGGTTGAGAACGGCGGCCAGCCGGGAAACCGATCCGCAAATCGCGGCGCTGATTGACTTCTGCCACGTGCTCCTGAATGCGAATGAGTTTTTGTATGTGGAGTGATTATGCTGAAGAGGGTCTCGCGGTGTTCGCCGGCAGAGCGCCAAAGCGGTGTCGCGCTTCGCCCCTCTCCCCGGCCTCTCCCCGCTCGTTCCTCGCAGGGAGAGGGAGACGCGGTGCTTGCCAGTGCTTGCCACCGCACTCCAAAACTATCGCCGGTATCTTTCGCATCGCCGATCGTCACGGGGATTCCTTGATATGCTGAAGACGGCTTCGCGAGCGCTAACGGCGGGCGACTTCCGGGAGTTGTCGGAAGGACCGCCGTATTATCAGTTGATTGAGGGGGATCTTTACATGTCGCCATCGCCAAATCGCGCCCATCAAGACATTTTGCTGCAACTCGCGCTGCTGATTGGCAGTTACCTGGAATCGCATCCCAACGGCACCGTCCACATCGCCCCATCCGATGTCGAGCTCTCGGAATTGAACGTTTACCAGCCGGACCTCTATTACGTGTCGAACGAGCGAAGACGCATTTTGACCGAGCAAGGCGCTACTGGAGCGCCCGACCTCGTGGTCGAAATCCTGTCGCGCAAGACCGCCAGGCTGGATCGGGAGGTGAAACGGAAAATCTATGCCCGGACCGGCGTCGCTGAGCTATGGTTGGTGGATCCGGACCGCAAACGAATTGAAGTGTATAATTTGGCGGAATCGCCGGACCGGCCGTCGGACATTTACAGCGGGCGGCGGAAAATCAGTTCGCCGCTGCTTCCCGGCTTGGAGATTCCGGTGGCGAAAGTGTTCAAACGATGAAATAGATTTAAACCGAATCGCTCATGAAAACTCAGATTCGCATCCCGCATGGTGAAACGTTGCCCACGCGCAGGGACTTTCTCTTGCGCGGCGGGGCGGGCTTTGGCGCGCTGGCTTTGACCTGGCTCTTGCAGGACAACCCGTTATTCGCCTCGGCTCCCGCCAGCCCGCTTTCGGCGATGATGCCGAAGCGGCCGCATTTCCCGGGAAAAGCAAAGAGCGTCATTTTCCTTTTCATGGAAGGGGGCCCGAGCCACATCGATTTGTTCGATCCGAAGCCGAAGCTCAATGAGCTGGCAGGCCAGCCTCTGCCGTCCAGTTTCGGAAAGGTCATCACGGCCATGGGCGAAATGAACTCGCCGCTGCTCGGCTGCAAGCGCGCGTGGAAGCAGCACGGACAGAGCGGCATTTGGGTTTCGGATTGGCTGCCGCACACCGCGCAATGTGTGGATGACATTGCCGTGATTCGTTCCTGCTGGGCCGAGGGCATCAACCATTCCTCCGGGATTTGCCAGATGAACACCGGTTCGATCCTCGCCGGCCGCCCTTCCCTGGGCGCGTGGATTTCCTACGGATTGGGCACGGAGAACGAGAATCTGCCTGGGTTTGTCGTCATGCAGGACAACAACGCCACGGTCGTGAACGGGCCGCGCAATTGGGGCGCCGGTTTCATGCCGGCGGTTTATCAGGGCACCCGCTTTTCCGTGAGCGCAGAGCCCATTCCGAATCTCAATCCTCCCGAAGGCGTCACGGAGGCCCGGCAGCGCGGCAAACTGGATTACCTCAACCGCCTCAATCGCCGGCACGCGTTCTCTCGCGAACAACAGAGCGAGCTGGACGCTCGAATCGCCTCTTATGAACTGGCTTTTCGCATGCAAACGGAAGCCCCGGAAGCGGTGGACCTTTCGCGCGAGACCGAGCCGACCAAACAGCTTTACGGCCTGGACCAAAAGGAAACCGCCGCGATGGGGCGCAATTGTCTGCTCGCCCGGCGGCTGGTCGAGCGCGGTGTTCGTTTCGTGCAGATTTATCACGGGGCGGGAAACAAATGGGACGCCCACAGCGGCATCGAGAGAAACCACGCCGAGATGTGCCGCGGCATGGACCAACCGGTAGCCGGCCTGCTCAAGGACCTCAAGGCGCGCGGCCTCTTGGACTCGACGCTGGTCGTTTGGGGGGGTGAATTCGGCCGCACTCCCATGTCCGAAAAGGGCGACGGGCGCGATCACAATCCCACCGGCTTTACGATGTGGATGGCCGGCGGCGGCGTGAAGGGCGGTCAAACCATCGGTTCGACCGATGAAGTGGGCTTGCACGCCGTGGAAGACCGGCTGCACGTGCACGATCTGCACGCCACCATTCTTTACCTGATGGGCCTCGACCACATGGGATTGGTCTATCGCTACAAGGGGCGCCCCGAACGGCCCACCCTTAACGAGGGCGAGGCTTACACGAAAATCACCGCCACGTAAGGGCGGCACCGCAACAGGGATTTGTTGGCGCGACGCCTTTCAAACGGTCTGCTTTTGATCGAATTCGGCTGCCCCGGGGTTGCCTCGCCTAATCGCGATTGAGGCTCTTAATCCAGGTTCCGCGCTCGACGTAGGCTTGCGCCGCATCCTGGCCAATCGTTTCGGCAATGGTTCGTTCGGTTTCGGCGCGAACGGCATCCAGCGCCGCCTTTCGCTGCTCCGGCGAAAGCGCCGTGTCCTGGCGCACATTCCGCGCCTGTTCCTGGGCAACTCCCCTGATATCGAAAACCTTCAAGGCATCCTCCCGCGGAACGTTGTAATCCTGCGAAACCTGTTTCAAACTGCTGGAGCCCAATTCCTGGCCGTAGCGGTACTCGCGAAACCGCTCCTCGCCCAAAACGCCGCGGATCTGCTGGTCCAGCTCCTTTTGCGCCACCGCACGGCGTTCGCGCTCCTCCCGGTCCGCTGCCGGGACGCCGAACGGGCCGAATTCGTCGTCGAAGCCTTTGCGCAGCTTGAAGACTTCGCGGAACTCCTGCTCGGTCGGCTGAAAGTCGGACATCTGCATCCGCATCATCATGGCGGTTTGAGAAATGCGCAGGTCGTATTGCTCCTTTTCCTCGGGTGAAAAAATGCGCGCCAGCTCTTCATCCTTCTCACGCTGCACCTGCCGGAGCGCGGTGAAATCGCCCTTCTGCGCATCCTTCATGGTCTTCATCATCCGGGCGGTGAATTTGCCCTCCAAATCCATCAGGTCGGTCCGCTTGTCCGCGGGCAGGAAATCCAGCATGGCATCGTAAGGATTGAACCCGCCCATCAATTCGGGCTTGAGCTCGACATCCACGCCCAGCAGGTCCTTAAGCAGCACCCGCTTTTCCGCGGCCAGCTCCTGGCTCCTGGCCAGCGTCTCTTCATT
>CAZCUL010000745.1:0-13362 GCA_964501475.1 uncultured Verrucomicrobiota bacterium
ACCAATGTCACGGGGGTTTTGCGAGGCCCTTACGTGTTTCGGTTTGCCAGCCCGGTATCCGGGCCCGTGACTGTCCGGTGGTCATCCGCTCACGGCATCACCGATCAGGCCGATCCTCCAAATGCATTTGGAGGCGGTTCCTGGAGTTACCAATTGAACCCCGGCGCACCGCCCGCCACCGTGATCATCAATGAAATTCTGGCGGCGAACCGCACTGGATTGAAGGACGAGGAGGGTGAAGAACAGGATTGGATCGAGATTGTGAATCGCGGCGCCAGCGCGGTTGACCTGGCTGGATGGTCGTTGAGCGATGACCCGGACGAGCCGGGGAAGTGGGTCTTCCCATCGCACACATTGGCGGCGGGGCAATATCTGGTCGTCTTCGCCTCCGGAAAGGACCGCACGGTTTTGTCGGGGACGAACCGTTTTCATGCGAACTTCAAGCTGGGCGTCTCGGGCGAGCACCTGGCACTGTATGCGCCGGATGGGCCGCGCAGACTGGTGAGCGGCTTCGTTGGAGGGTTTCCGGAGCAGCGCAATGATTATTCCTACGGGCTCGACGATAACGGCGAGCGACGCTACTTCGCCGTTCCCACACCGGGTTCTGCCAATGGCGACAGCTCCATTGCCGGGGTCGTGGAACCGGTGCATTTCAGCGTCGAACGCGGTCATTTCACGGCGCCTTTCGTCGTGGCGCTCACGACGCCGACGCGCAATGTGCAGGTGCGCTACACGACCGACGGGAGCGAACCGGCCTCGATCACGGGGATGATTTATAGCGACCCACTGGAAATCACGAACACAACCATGCTGCGGGCGGCCGCCTTCAAGCAAAATTTCCTGCCGTCGAAGGTGGGGACGCACAGCTACTTCTTCAACATGTCCGTCGCCCAGCGTTCGTTGCCCACGCTCTCCATTGTGACCGATACGAACAATCTGGTCGGCCCGAGCGGCATCATCGGCATTCGCGGCGGCACCTATTCCAGCGATGCATGGCAAGCGGTGAGCGCGGGCGATTACCATAATCCGTCGAAGCACGGCATTGAATGGGAGCGGCCGACGTCGGCGGAATTCATCCGGCCTGAGGACCACTCCGGATTTCAGATCGACTGCGGCATTCGGGTCCAGGGGAGCGACTATCAGCGCCCCCGCACGAGGCCCGACAGCAAGTTCTCCTTCCGACTCTATTTTCGAGGCGACTATGGGCCGGGCAGGCTGCGGTATCCTCTGTTCCCGCTTACCACCGTCGAAGAATTCGATCAACTTGTGTTGCGCGCGGGCTTCAACGATCCGAACAACCCGTTTATCCGCGATGAACTGGCGCGGCGCCTCTCGCGTGACATGGGGACGGTGGCTACCCACGGGAATTTTGTGAACCTGTTCGTCAACGGGCAATACAAAGGCTTCTACAATCCGTGCGAGCGGGTGCATGAGGAGATGATGCAAGCGCATCTGGGTGGCGGCGATGAGTGGGACGTGATTGGGCCGAGCTTTGCTCAAAGCGCCGAAGGTCCCGGCATCGTGGACGGCGACCGCACCGATTTCGTAAGTTTGGTCAGCTACGTCGGTTCCCGAAACGTGCAGGATCCGAACATTTACCAGGAGATCGAGAGGCGGCTGGATTTGGTGAATTTCGTCGATTACCTGCTCCTGAATGTTTATGCGGCCATGGGGGACTGGTCCCACAATAACTTCCGGGCCGGGAAAGACCGCGCGCCGAACAGTATCTGGCGATTCATCGTTTGGGACGGCGAATGGGGTTTCGGCATTTATGGCCGAAGCGTCACGCGGGACACCTTTGCCGAGAGCGGGCCCGGGCCGGACGATTCAGGGCTGGCCAGCACGGGCAATTCGGAAATCGCCCGCCTTTACCAGGCCCTTCGTCAAAGCGCGGAGTTTCGCCTCCTCTGGGCCGACCGGATTCACAAACACATGTTCAATGGCGGCGCCATCGCGGACGCGAACATCGTGAAGCGCTTTGATGAAATGCGGACGGAACTGTCCGGAGTGATTCCCGGTATGGAATTGACCATCCGCAACAGTTGGGTGCCGCAACGGCGGAACATTATCATGGGCCACTTTAACAACTACGGGTTGCTCGCCTCCTCGAACGCCCCGACGTTCAGCCAGTTTGGCGGACGGGTGCCGGCTGAGTTCGATCTCAGCATGAGCACCACGGCGGGCACCATCTATTACACGCTCGACGGAACCGATCCGCGAGAGCGTTTTGCCGATGCCGTTGCGGCCAGCGCCATGGCTTACGTTCCCGGAACCCCGGTGGAACTGAGCCAGACGGTGTTGGTCAAGGCGCGGGCGTTGCACAACGGCAAATGGAGCGCACTCACCGAGGCGCTCTTTGAAGTGGCTTCGTTGGGTGTTCCGCTTCGGATCACCGAGATCATGTACAATCCTCCGGGCGGTCCGGATTATGAGTTTATCGAACTGCAGAATGCGGGCGGAGCCGCGATCGACCTGAGCGGATTCACCTTCGAGGGCGTCAGCTTTCTCTTTCCTGAAGGCACCTCGATTGCCCCCGGTGAAGTTATCGTCCTGGCGGCGAACGCGGCCGCCTTTGCATCGCAGTACCCGGGCGTGCCGATTGCGGGCGTCTTTTCAGGGAATCTTTCCAATGGCGGCGAACGAATCGCCGTGTTGGATCGCAATGGGCAGGTCATTACTTCTCTCGATTACGATGACGAAAGCGGCTGGCCGGCGACTGCGGACGGCGGCGGCTATTCGTTGGAAATCGTTTCCCCGATGGCCGACCCGGACGCCCCATCCAACTGGCGGCAGAGCGGGCAAACAGGAGGCTCTCCCGGGCAATTGTCGCCTCCGCCTCCGGCAGGTGACGTCCGCATCAATGAAGTCATGGCGGACAATCTTACAGCCGTGAATCACGAAGGCACGTTTCCGGATTGGGTTGAGCTGCACAATGCCAGCGGCGCCTCGCTGGACTTGAGCGGCTGGAGTCTGAGCGACGATGGCGAGCCGCGAAAGTTTGTCTTTCCACCGGGGGCAATGCTGGCAGCGGGCGGCTATCTCGTGGTCTGGTGTGATGCCAGCACCAATACGACCTCGGGCTTTCACACGGGATTTGCACTGGGCCGTGGAGGTGAAAGCGTTTTTCTTTATGACGATCAGACCAATCGGGTGGACGCGGTCACTTTTGGCCTGCAATTGGCGGACTATTCCGTGGGCCGCGTCAACGGCAACTGGTCTCTCACTCTGCCCACGCCGGGAACGGCAAACATGGAAGCGCCCGCCACTTCGGCCGCGAACCTTATCATCAATGAATGGATGGCCAATCCGCTGCCGGGAGAAGACGACTGGCTCGAACTGCACAACCGTTCCACAAACGCGCCGGTGGCTTTGCAGGGAATCCATTTAGCCAGCGGTGGCGGCATCTTTCAAATGACGGCGCTTTCGTTTCTTGGCCCGGGAGGGTTCATCCAAATCCATGCGGACGAGCAGCCGGGACCGGATCATGTCGATTTCAAACTCCCGGCCGCAGGCGGAACGGCTGTGTTGTACGACGCAGCCGGCGTGGAGATTAACCGGGTGACTTATGGCGTCCAGGCAGAAGGGGTCTCTCAGGGCCGTTTCCCTGATGGAAACGCGGCCATCACTACATTTCCTGGCAGCGCGAGTCCGGGCGCACCCAACTACCGCGCCATTTGGACCGGGCCGGTTATCCATGAGATTCTCGCGCGAAACCGATCGATCATCACGAACAGCCAGGGACGCGTGGCGGACTGGGTTGAATTCTACAATCCCAATGCAAGCCCATTTGACATGACGGGCTTGAGTTTGAGCGTCGATTCGGTTGAACCCGGACAATGGAATTTCCCTGGCGGACTCGCCATTCCCGCCAATGGATACTTGGTGGTCTGGTGCGACGGCGGTTCGGCGGCATCCACGAACGATGGATATCTTAATACAGGCCGTTCGCTGGATGGCGAAAGTGGAGGCGTTTACCTTTTCAATGCGGCTGGGCAGATGGTCGATTCGACCGAATACGGTTTTCAGATCAGCGACCGTCCCATCGGACGCGTCGGCGGACAATGGCGGCTCCTGGCGGCGCCCACTCCCGGCTCGGCGAATGGCACGGCGGCCGTTCTCGGTTCGACGACGGCCTTGCGGATCAATGAATGGATGGCCAGTCCGGCGAGCGGTGATGATTGGTTCGAGCTCTACAATCCCGGCAGCATGCCGGTCGATCTAAGCGGACTTTATCTCACGGACGATCCTTCGCTGGCGGGACGAGCCCAATTTGCGGTTCCGCCCTTGAGCTTTATTGACGCGGGGAGATGGGTGAAATGGGTGGCGGACGGAGATTCGAGCCGCGGGCGAGACCATGTGAATTTCCAGCTCGATAACGCGGGTGAACTGATTCGCCTTTATCAGAGTAATTTTGCACTGATCGACACGGTCTCATTTGCAGCCCAGCAACTGGGTATTTCGGAAGGCCGCCTCCCTGACGGCGCCACGACCATTGTCCAATTTGCCGGCTCAGCGACTCCGGGTGATGCCAACTATCAGCTCCTGCCGGGCGTCAGCATCAACGAAGTTCTAAGCCATGCGCAGGCGCCGACCGAAGACGCCATCGAACTCCATAACGGCGGCGCGGCAGCAGCGCAGGTCGGCGGCTGGTTCCTGAGTGACAGCACCGCCGATTTCAAAAAATACCGCATCGCGGACGGCACCTCGATTCCTGCGGACGGATATCTGGTCATTGGCGAAAGCTTGTTTAACAGCAGCTCACCCGGAAGCTTCGCCCTGAGCGCCGTTCAGGGCGGGGAATTGTGGCTCTCGGAAGCTGATAGCGGCGGCAACCTGAGCGGGCGGCGTTCCCGGTTCCCTTTCGGAGCGACCGCTGCTGACACCTCTTTTGGCCCGCACCTCACGTCGCTCGGTATGGATTACGTTTCGCTGAGCGCCCGGACGCCTGGTCAGCCGAACGCGGCTGTAAAGATCGGCCCGGTGATTCTCAACGAGATTATGTACAATCCGCCGGAGCAGGGCGGAAGCGACAACATTCGCGACGAGTTCGTCGAGCTTCATAATGATTCCGAAGCGACGGTTTTGCTTTATGACCCGGTGCGCCCGGCGAACACCTGGCGGTTGCGCGGCGGGGTCGAATTCGAGTTTCCATCGAATGCCAGCATTCCGGCCGGCAGCTACATGTTGGTGGTGAGTTTTGATCCGGTGAACGATCCGGCGTCATTGGCTCAGTTCCGGGCCGCGTACGCGTTGTCTGAATCGGTGCCGCTGGTTGGACCTTATCGGGGGCGACTGAGCAACAGCGGGGAAGGCGTCGAATTGCGGATGCCCGGGACCCCGCCTGATTCGCCTGATCCCGAGGCAGGCCTGGCGCCCTACGCGCTGGTGGACAAGGCGGACTATAAGGACGCGCCGCCCTGGCCATTTGGGCCGGTCGATGGCGGCGGCTTTTCATTGCAGAGAAAGGGAGGATCGCTCTACGGCAACGAGCCCTTGAACTGGACTGGCGCAAGCCCCACACCCGGCGCGGCAAACGGCGCGCCGCCCGTGGCAATCCCAATGGTGGCCGCGTCCCCGCAGGATCAATCCGCTCTCGAAGATGCCACGGTCGTTCTCGAGGTCGCCGCAAACGGAGGCCAGCCGCTGCATTATCAATGGCGCCGGAACGGCTTGCACTTGCCCAACGCCACCAATTCGATGCTGGTTCTGGATTATGTCAGCCTCGAACTGGCAGGGAGCTACGACGTCTTCGTCAGCAACCCGGCGGGATCGGCGTTGAGCGAACCGGCCGATCTGGTTATCCATGCCCCGCCGGTGATTGTGCGCGAGCCGCAAAGCCGAACCGTGCGCGGTGGGACAAACGTGACTTTAAGCGTGGGCGTGCGCGGTTCGCCGCCGCTGAGTTTTCAGTGGTATCTGGATGGCATCCCGATTTTGGGAGCGACCAGCGAGACGTTGAATCTGACCAATGTCGGCCTCGATGATCACGGTGAATACACGGTCGTAGTGACAAATCCATTCGCCAGCGCGAGTGCGCGGGCCGACCTGATTGTGCTGGTGGATCCGGCGTTTGTTCTGCACCCGGTCCATCAGCGCGTCATCCAGGGCGGCACCGCCATTTTTAGCGTTCAAACCACCGGCACGCTGCCCATGGGATATCGCTGGCGAATCGGCGGGTCGCCGCTGACCAACCTGGTTTTGAACTCGCACGTCTCGTTCGTGGTGCTCACCAACGTGCAGATGGATAACCAGGGCACCTATTCGGTCATCATTACAAACGCTGCGTTTTATCTTCCTGGATATTTGAGCAGCGGCGGGACGTTGACGGTCATACCCGATTTTGACGGCGATGGGTTGCCGGATGAATGGGAGAATCTTTACGGGCTGAACCCGAACAGCGCCGCCGACGCAAGTTCGGACACCGACAACGACGGGTTCAGCGCCTCGGAGGAATATGAGGCCGGCACAAATCCGAATGACGGCGCAAGCCATTTGAGGATCGATGCCATTGCGCTGGATCAAGAGGCGGTGCTCCGATTCTTTGCGGGCTCGAACCATGCCTATAGCGTGCTCTACAGCGATGGCGGGTTTGGCAATGGCGCCTGGCTTACGCTGATGGACGTGGCCGCGGCCCGCACCAATCGGGTGGTGGAAATTCGGGATCGGCGGAGCTTCCTGCCCCGGCGGTTCTATCGGCTGGTTGCGCCCTGATTTCACACTGCCCGGACGGCGGTTTTTGGGGGCGGCAGGGGGAGTGGCGACTGGCCCAAAGGCGCGTTTTCTTCCGAGTCGTTCCGCAGATCCCGGCCTGCCTTCGTAATTCCCCTAGGTTATCTTCGGTGGAAAATCAGCGCTTCTTTTGTTGAGAAGTGGCTCCTTTTGGCGCTATTAAACACATGCGTTCAAAGGCTCGTTCTCCAAGGAGGCGAAGCTCCCCGCAAACAGCGAGGGGCTTGCTTTTCACTATCGCGTTTTTGGTCTTTTCCGGGGCGGTCGATCTGCTCGCGGATTCACTCGAAGGGCAACACGCCACCGGCGGTGCCTGGGTGAAAAAGCCGTTACAGGGCTGGCGGGAACTCGACTACATCCCCATCCGCATCGTCATCGATGGCGGTCCGGTCGCGGAGAAGGAAGTGATCGTTTACTTCGACCACATGGGGAGCGGCGGTGTCCCGGGCTTCCAAAACCTCTACGATTTTACACCCACGTCCAACGTTCAATTCTTGAGCCCGCCCGAACTGGTGGCGCCGCGCAATGAGGACATCTGGCATTACAGGCTCCGGGTCAGCATTACAGACCGACATTTCGCTGCGATCGAATTTCGGGCGCGGCTCGCTGCGGGCGCCCACATGAACCCGGGAAGCTCGCTTCATTTGAATGTCCCTTCCACCATCCAGATTCACAAGCCCGGCCCGGCCACAGGATTCCCCGACATGGCTTTGACCAAGACCGGCCCTGCCACCGGAACGCCAGGCCAGACCTTGACCTACACGATCATTTACACCAACAAGCTCAACGCCACTCATGGAGCGACCGGAGTGCAAATCAGCGACTATCTCCCCGAGGGCGTTACTTACGTCGCCAATAGCGCCAGCGACGGCGGCAGCATTGTGGGCGACACGATTTTTTGGGATTTGCCCAACCTTGGGCCCGGCAGCGGCGGTTTCGTGACCTATCGAGTCACGATCGACGCGAACGCGAGCTTCAACCAGCAGTTGGTGAACATGGCCATGATCCTGAGCGCCGAGGACGATGCCAATTTTGCTGACAACACCACGACCTTCACCACCACCGTCGTTTTTAACCGGCCGCCGATTGCGAACGACGACAGTTTCAGTGTGGCTGAAGATACGGTGCTGGATGTCACCGCACCGGGGGTATTGGCCAACGACACCGATCCGGATGGGAATGCCCTGACGGCGGCTCTGGTCAGTCCGCCCGCTCACGGAACCCTCATTCTCAATAGCGACGGATCGTTCACTTACACTCCAGCGCCCAATTATCATGGTGCGGACAGCTTCTCCTACCAGCCCAATGACGGCACGTTGAACGGAAACGTGGCCATGGTAAACCTCACGGTTACGCCAGTGAACGATCCGCCGGTGGCTCAGCCCGATACCGCCAGCACGCCGGAAGACACCGCAGTGAACGTCGCTGTGCTGGCTAACGATTCTGATCCCGACGGCGATCCGCTCACCATCCAGAGTGTCACCCAGCCAGCTCACGGTGTTGCAACGATCAATGCCAACGGCACGGTCCGTTACGCCCCCGCGCAGGATTATGAAGGCCCGGACAGCTTCAGCTATACAATCAGCGACGGCAACGGCGGCACCGCCACTGCGTTGGTCACTATTACCGTCACGCCAGTAAACGACCCGCCTGTGGCTCAGCCCGATACCGCCAGCACGCCGGAAGATACCGCAGTGAACGTCGCTGTGCTGGCTAACGATTCTGATCCCGACGGCGATACCCTCATCATCCAGAGTGTCACCCAGCCAGCTCATGGCACTGCCACGATCAATGCCAACGGCACGGTCCGTTACGCCCCCGCGCAGGATTATCAAGGCCCGGACAGTTTCAGTTATACGATTAGCGACGGCAACGGCGGCACCGCCACTGCGTTGGTCACCGTTACCGTCACGCCAGTGAACGACCCGCCTGTCGCCAGACCCGACGCGGCGACCACGCCGGAAGACACGCCGGTCAGCATCCCCGTGCTGGCCAACGACTCGGACCCGGACGGCGATACATTGGCCATCAGCAGCTTCACGCAGCCCCAGCACGGTTCCGTGAACCTCAATGCCGATGGCACCATTCGCTACAGTCCGGTCTTGAATTACAATGGCTCCGACACCTTCAGTTACACCATCCATGACGGCAACGGCGCCACCGCCAGCGCGCTGGTGCAAGTGACCGTGACTCCAGTGAACGATCCGCCCGTGGCCCGCCCGGATATGGCCAGCACCCCGGAAAACACGGCGGTGGACATCAACGTCCTGGCGAATGACTCGGATCCCGAAAACGATCTGTTGCTCGTCGTCGGCGTTACTACCCCAGGTCATGGCAGCGCGACCGTCAATCCGAACGGCACCATCCGATACACGCCCGAGCAGGATTACTTCGGGCCGGATATGTTCAGCTATACGATCAGCGACGGCAACGGCGGCAGCGCCAGCGCACTGGTGGACGTGACCGTTATCTTCGTGAACAGTCCTCCCGTGGCCCGGCCGGACCAGGCCACCACTCCGCAGGATACTCCGGTGGAAATTGACGTGCTGGCCAACGACGTCGATCCCGACGGTGACACGCTTCGCATCATGAGCGTATCGCGCCCGGTGAACGGCACTGTGACCATGCAGGCGAACGGCAGGCTCCATTACGTGCCGGAGGCGAATTTCTTTGGCGTGGACCATTTCACCTACACCATCGATGACGGGAACGGCGCCTCGGCGTCGGCGGAGGTAACGGTCACCGTCCTCTTCGTCAACCAACCGCCGGTGGCCGGCCCCGACGAGGCCCAGGGCTTGCAGAACACCACCATTTGCCTCGGAGTGGCAACTCTCCTCGCGAACGACAGCGATCCCAACGGCGATCCGCTGACCATCAGTGGTGTGAGCGCCAGCTCGTCGCAAGGCGGGGCCGTCATGCTGGTGGGCAACGAGATCAGCTACGCTCCGGCTGCGGACTTTACGGGAACGGACACCTTCACCTATACGGCGAGCGACGGACAGGGTGGGACTGTCACCGGCACGGTCACAGTGGAGGTTCTTTCGGCTCCGGTGCAAATCCTGAGCGGGCTGCAATTCAATCATCAAACGGCTTTGCACGAACAAGCCATCCGGGTGACCAACCCGCTGACCAATCAGAATTGTGGCACGATGACGGCTGTGAGGATTTTGGTAGATGGGTTGCCGGCAAATGCGCGCGTTCAAAACGCCAGCGGGCAAACGAATGGACTCTGGTATGTGGAATACAACCAGCCGTTGGCTCCGGAAGAGAGCGTCGATCTGGTAGTCGAATTCTATCTTCTGGATCGCGTGAACCTGCCCAACCCCACGTATATGACCCAAGTCGTGCTTCCTGCGGCTCAGACCGATCCGACCGGCGCTCCTTTCGCCATCAACAGGCTTGAACGGATGGCCGATGGCCGGTGGCTCGTGGAGTTCGCCAGCATTCCTGGCCGGACTTACGCGATTCAATACAGCAGTGATCTGCGAGATTGGAAGACCGCCGCACCGTTTGTAACGGCGCCCGCCAATTACGTTCACTGGGTTGATGACGGTCCGCCGAAAACGGAGAGCAAGCCCTCCGACTCGCCACAGCGCACTTACCGGGTTCTTCTCTTGCCCACTCCATGAGAACCGTCTCCAAAAAGAAACGCACCCGACCCTCCCAGCCAGCCAAGTCCGTTCGGCATATTCTACTGGCCACGGCAGTTATTGCCCCGCTGGCTGCGGCCCCGGAGGCTCTCGCTCAAGGCCAGCCGCTCGACGACATCGCCTTCAGTGAACAGCCCCGCAAGCTGAATCGCTTCGGCATCAGCGGCCGTTTCGGATTTAACATCCGCGCCGAATTCCGCACCCGCGGCACCATTGGATTCCAAAATAACCCCGGTCCCGGACCGGCCGGCGGCAGCGGTTTCGATCACTTCTACGACGACGGTTACGTGCGGCCCGACGATACGTTCCCACCGGCCAGCGGACTGACGAAGTTCTGGGGCTACGATTACGCCTCGCAGGTGATGGGCAACCAGATTCAGTTCCACAGCGCGGAGTTTACCTCGTCGGAATTCTTCGACCGGGAAGGGAGCGACAACGTCCCCTTTGGCCTGGAGTTAACCTACGCGCGCGAGTTGGGCGCCAATGAAACAGGCAGTTGGGGCTTCGAAGGCGCCTTCGGCTTTACCCATTTGAATATCCGTCAGCAGACCCCGCTCTCGGGAAATATCAATCTGGTAACGGACACCTACATGCATTCCCTCACCACGGTGCCGCCTCCCGGCCACCGCGGAACGTTTTCCGGCGGGAATCAACCGGTCATTTCCGATACTCCAACCACTCGCATCACCGAGCCTGCGACCATTCGAGGCACGCGCAACCTGCGCACGGACGTTTTTGGCTTTCGCCTTGGACCCTACTTTTCCTTTCCCATGTCGGACCGGACGAGCTTCCAAATGGGCGGAGGATTTGCCGCGGCCATCATCGAGAGCGATTTCCGGTTCAATGAGGAAGTCGATACCATCACTCAAAGTGTGGTCTTTACCGGCACGGACAACAAAGTGGACTTCCTCGTGGGCGGCTATGCAATGGCCCAGTTCATTACGCAGCTCAGTGAAAAGGTCAACGTCTTCGGCGGCGTC
Organism: uncultured Verrucomicrobiota bacterium; assembly: GCA_964501475.1. Classification (GTDB taxonomy): domain Bacteria; phylum Verrucomicrobiota; class Verrucomicrobiia; order Limisphaerales; family CAZCUL01; genus CAZCUL01. The sequence continues at coordinate 11,360 of CAZCUL010000745.1, forward strand.
CAATTCCAGAGCCTCGGCAATTTCCGTCAAAGCGCCGGCAACAAGGATGTCCGAATCGATTTCAGCCAGGCCTTCTTCGTGCATGGCGGCGTCGGGTTCTCGTTCTGAGTGACCGGGACGGGTTTGCCGCCTTACAAGGCCGGGAGGGTTAAATCCGGTTTCCGTCCAGCCCCGGTGCCGAAACCTTCAGGCTGCCCCGCCAGGCTCAGCCGGAAAAGCCTTGCAGCAATTCCTCCGGTGAAACGGTAGCGGTTCCCATCTTGCCCACGACGATGCCCGCGGCGGCGTTCGAAAGCACCGCCGCTTCCAACGGTGATGCCCCGGCAGCGATCGCCATGGTGAACGACGCAATGACCGTGTCTCCCGCGCCTGATACGTCAAAGACTTCCTGAGCCGCCGTCGGAATGTGAAAGGGCCTTTGCCTCTTCCGGCAAAGCAGCATTCCCTGTTCGCCCAGCGTCACCAGCAACAAGGCAGGTTTCAAGCGCCTTAACAGAGTTTCGGCCGCATGAAGCAGATCGGTATCTCTGAGCGGATCGGGATGCCGGGTCGTATCCGGCAGGCCGGCCAATTCAAACAGCTCTTTCCGATTCGGCGTAATGAGGGAGAGTCCGGAAAGATGGAGCGCATGCACCGGTTTGGGGTCCAGGCTGAGCCATACGCCCCGCGCGCGGCACACCTGCTTCAGTCCATCCAGCAACGCCTGGGTAACCACTCCTTTCCCGTAATCGCCCACAATGACTGCATCCGCCGCGAGAATGTGCGGTTCGAGCGCGGCCAGGAGCCGCCGCGCCACAGCCCCATCGGCAGCCACGCGGCTTTCCCGATCGAGGCGAACGACCTGTTGCTGATGGGCGATAATCCGCGTCTTTATGCTCGTAGGCCGGTCAGCCTCGGGCAGAAGACCCTCGCAGGCGATTTTCTGCTGCTTGAGGAGATGCTTCAAATGCCGCGCCGCCTCATCACGGCCGACGATGCCGAAGATGCCGGTGGCGACGCCGAGAGCGGCCAGATTCCTTGCCACGTTTGCCGCTCCGCCGGGCATGTAGCTTTCGCGGGAGAACTCGACAACTGGAACCGGCGCTTCCGGGGAAATCCGCGCCACATGGCCCCAGATGAACTGGTCGAGCATTACGTCCCCCACCACCATGATGCGCGTTTTGCCGGCTGCTTTGAGCAGTTCCTTAACTCGGCTCCGTGAAATCGCTGGTTGTTTCATCGCCACCGGTCGGTTCTCTTGGCCGGACTTCGAAGGGGCTGAAAGTTGTTGTCCAAAGTCAGCTCAAAAATGCCGTCAACGGGCTGGTCGGATCAGCCGCCTCCTGTTCCGCCGCCAGTCCAATCTCGTAAGCGGCGCGACCCGCTTCAACCGCAGCCTTGAAGGCTGCGGCCATCCGGCACGGATCGCTGGCGATGGCGATGGCGGTGTTCACGAGCACTGCATCTGCGCCCATTTCCATGGCTTCGGCGGCGTGGCTGGGCGCGCCCAGGCCCGCGTCCACCACCACGGGAACGCTGGCTTGCTCGATGATGATTTGAATCTGGTCGCGTGTGCGCAGGCCGCGGTTGGATCCAATGGGCGAACCGAGCGGCATGACCGTAGCCACGCCGGCGTCCTGAAGCCGCTTGGCCAAAACCGGGTCGGCATTGATATATGGGAGAACCGTGAAACCTTCCTTCACGAGTATCTCCGCCGCGCGAAAGGTCTCGACGGGATCGGGCAGCAGATACCGCGGGTCCGGGTGGATCTCGAGCTTGATCCACTTGGGCAATCCGGCAGCCACGGCCAAGCGGGCCAGCCGAACGGCTTCTTCGGCGGTCATCGCACCGCTGGTATTGGGCAGGATCAGGTATTTGTCCGGATCGATGAATTCGAGAATGTTCGCGAACGGGTCCCTTTTCCCCGTCAAATCAGCGCGGCGCAGTGCCACCGTCACCATCTCGGTGCCGCTCGCTGCCAATGCGTCACGCATGGTTTCCGGTGACGAGAATTTGCCGGTACC
>CAZCUL010000746.1:0-5390 GCA_964501475.1 uncultured Verrucomicrobiota bacterium
TGTGGCCGAGGCGGCGCTGGCTAGATTGGTCAACGTGCCATCGACGGTCGTGCGGACGAGCACTTGCAATGAGGCAATGGCATTCACGGCCAGGTCTCCGAAATTGCAAACGATCAGGCCGGCCATGTTTGTGCAGTTGTCCTGGCTGTTGGTGAATGACAACAGATTGGCATTTGCGGGGACCAGTTCACTCAGCATCACATCCCGAGCCAGGCTGGGCCCGCGGTTCGATACGGTCAGTGAGTAAGTGACAGTCCCGGTGGCAAGCACCGGGTCCGGCGCGTCGCTCTGGCTCAGAACCAGGTCCGCGGCGGGCAGGACAGTGGCCAGATGGGTGTGTGTGTTGTTGCCGGGGTTGAAGTCGAACTGGGGGGTGATGGCCGTGGCGGCGTTGGTGATCGTGCCCTCGCGCGTCGGGCGAACGGTGAGGGTGACGACAGTCCCTGCATTCACTCCCAGACTGCCAAGGTTGCACGTGATGCCTCCGCCGAGGTGGGTGCAACCGCCCTGGGCGGCGGTGGCCGAAACGAATGTCGTTCCGGAGGGCACTCTGTTGGTTAAGGTAACGCCCATGGCCGCATGCGGCCCATGATTGGTCACGAACAACTGATAGGTCAGCGGTTGTTCGAGGAGGGCCGGCGCCGGCGAGCTGGTTTGCGTCAAGGAAAGATCGGTCAGCCAGCGAACGGTGGTTGTGTTTGTAGTCGAGTCGTCGGCAGGATGCACATCGATCCCATTGGAAGCGGCGGTGGCGGTGTTGGTGATGATTCCAGCGGTAAATGGAGTCACGTTGATGATGATCCGGGCTCCAGCGCCATTCGCCAGCGAGCCCAGCGAACAAACCACCCGGCCTGCTTCGTGAGCGCAGTTTCCCTGAGTGCTGCTCGCAGAGGCAAAACCAACGCTGCCCGGAAGCTGGTCCACCACCGTCACTCCGTTCGCCGCGGCCGGTCCGCGATTGGTTACGGTGATGGTATAGGCGAGATTGCTCAAAACATTGGCCGGATCGGGCGAGTCGGACTGGGTCACGACAAGGTCGGCAAGAGGATCACGCGTCACCAGGCGCAGCCGCCAGCCGTTGTTGATGGAACCGCTATCCTCCGGCAAATCATCCATCACGTAAAGCGACCAGGGACCATTCGGATCCGTGTTCTGAAAAACCGAAAGCGCGCTCCCATGAGGTCCGGCGGGGCCCGGCGAAGCAAATTCATCGATCAGCGTTCCATAGTTCGTGGGCCGGTAGGTGCCGGAAACAATCTTGGTAGCGTCCGGCAGCGGCATGGACGCATCGTCATCAAACGTCAGCGTCGCATTCTCCAGAATATCAAAGAAACCGCCCCCGGCATCCGACATCAACAGCACATTCTGCCCGCCGGGACCGACCAGCACAACATCGAGATCATCGGGAAAGGTGTGGTTGGCATTGCTTAGCGTGACGACCACTTTGAATACAGCCGCAGTCACGCCCGAGACAAAAATGGTGGACGGGTACGGCATGGCCGGTCCCGCGACGAGCTCGTCCGCGAAGCTGATCGGCGTCGTATTCGAGAGGGTCGGAAGAAAAGCAAGGACCGATGTTGCTTGAAATGCCTGGTTATCCGCGGGGGCGGCGTCAGCCTCGATGGACCCGACACTGGCGTGGTTTGTCCATACGCCACTGGCATTGGGCCGCGCAGTGATGGTGACGGCGGTGCCTTGGCCGGCATTCAAAGTTCCCAGCGCACAGCGAACCACTCCATTGGCATGAGCGCAGTTTGCCTCGCTCGGACTGGTCGAAATGAATGTCACGCTCGAAGGCAACAGGTTCGTCAGCTCGATTCCGGTCCCGGCCGAAGAGCCGCGGTTCGTGACTCCGATGATATAGGCGAGATTTGTGGAAACGCCCACCGGATCAGGCTGATCCCGAACGGCGAGGAAGAGATCGGGAGCGGCTTGAACCAGTGAGGGCGGGAAGAGCACCAGGGCCAATAGCAAACCCGCGATACGCCCGCCTGTTTTTCCAATGGACCAAAACAAAAAATGCACGACAGATTATTTCTCAATCCCGGGTCTCCAAAGACTGCAAACCAGCCTCTGGAAAGCCGACTCTTGCCATTCGACGCCCCCAAGTGCGCGACTAGGACTAGGGAGACCGAAGCCGATAAAATCGCATTGCCAAACCGGCGGCCTCATCGTCCTCGAAGGTAAAAGAACCATTGCCTTGATCGGTCGCCGTGCCAATCGCAGTCCAGGCCACCAGATCGATAGACGCGTCGATTACGTAAAGCTGCCCGGGCGTTCCGGTAAACTGGAGCCGGATGGTTCCATCGGGAAGCCGGGAGACCGTCCCCAGCGTGGGACGCGTGTTGGACCACTGAAACACGCGGTCGGACCCGTGGTTTGTCCCGAGATTGCTGCTGGCTCCGAGGCGAAAATGATAGGCCACTCCCGGAGACAATCCGCTGATCTGGGCGTTCACCGGAAGAGCGGTGTCCCCGCTGCCCACACCAATGATCGGGGTTGTTTGCCCGTAGCTCGTGTTCGTGCCCCACTCGAACCAGGCCGTGGCAGCGCCGCCGTTCGGATTCACTGTGCCATTCAAGACAGCGCTGGTGGAAGTCACCTCCGTCGCAGGCAAAGTCGTGACCGTCGGCGGCCCGAACTGGACGACCCGCACCTGCACCGAGGTCTCACCCAGGACCGGTTCTTCATCCAGCGTCTCCCAGACGACAATGTAATAAGTGGTGCCCGCATTGAGCGCGGCCGTGATCGTTCCGCGCTGCCCGCAACCATTGTCATCGCATCCCACTTCAACAAATGGCCCGGCGCAACCGCCTGCGGAGGTGTAAACAGCCATGGCCGTATCGAAGACCGTCGTCGCCGTTTCGCCACAGGTGCTCACTCTGTAGGTAGCGGTCTGTGCCGGTGTAAATCGGTACCAAACCCCGCGCGACGCGGAATCAATGCACGCGGGAACAGGATCGCCATTTTCCGTTGCCAATGTCGTGTCGGCCACACTGCTGAGATGGGGAAACGGACCGCTGCCGGGAAGGACTTCCGCGCCGGAACAGAGGTCGTTGACAGGCGTCACCGGCGCCGTGACGCGAAGTTGCACAGCAGTTCGTCCGGGAGTGGGTACGAACACCGGTCCCACCCAGACCACAATGTAATAGGTCACACCTGCGTTCAGCGACGTCGAGATGGCAGACTTCAAGGTGCCCTCGTCATCGTTGCACTCCACCTCCGTAAACGGGCCGCTGCAACCGCTGGCTGAACTATAAACAGCCATGACGGTGTCTAGCACCGTCGTCCCCGTGTCTGTATTGGCTGAAATCGTGTAAAGGCGGGTTACACCAGGGATGAAACGATACCAAATGCTCCGCGAAATGCCCCCAAAGACGCAGGAAGGCGACGGCGGGTCCCCCACCGTGGTGGCTTCCCGCACGTCCTCGGCAATTTCAGTCAAATATGGGAATGGCCCATCGCCAGGGATCACCTCCGCATTGGAACAGGCATCGTTCGGCGGCGGCGCGGCATGGATGGCCTGGGTCATAAGCAGAATGCAGGCAAGCATAGAAACGATGGCGCCAGGCCATGTACACAAGCCTAGAGGGGCACTTTTTTGCATGCGAATGCCGTTAGCTTAGCACAAAGCGGCCTTTCGTAAACAGCAGTTCTACCCTCGGCCCATCTTCCTGCTGAGCCGATTGCAAACGCCACTCTCCATGTTTCCCGATGTTTCCCAGGGAGGCTCAACGAAACGCCAGAGTGACCGAACCGCTGGAAAGGCGGGTTTTTGAAGGACTTTTGGTCTTTTTAGGCAACCTTGCTCTTTCTGGATTGACCTTTCAGACGCAAACCCCTATAAAGCAGCCGGAACCCACGCTCACCAGAGATCAATTAACCCACTCCCAATCCTATGGCTGAAAAGCTTCGTTGTGGAGTCATCGGAGTCGGGGCCATCGGCCTCGATCATCTCCTCAGCCTCACCCTCGCGCCGCGCGCAGCGGCGGTCGCCATCGCCGAAACCAACGCTCAACGAGCCCGTGACGCCTGTGACCGGTTCAAGATCCCGCGCAGTTACACGGACTACCACGAACTGCTCGATCAGCCGGACATCGATGCCGTCATCATTGCGCTGCCCAACGCCTGCCATACCGACGCGGCCATCGAAGCGCTCAAGGCGCGAAAGCATATCCTGATCGAGAAACCGATGACGACCTGCGCCAAGGACGCGGCCAGAATCCTCGAGACGGCCAAAAAGATGCGCCGGACGGTTATGGTGGCGCAGAATTTCCGCTTTAAACGCGAAACCCAAATTGCCCGCATGGCGGTCGAACGCGGCGATCTGGGAGAGATTTATCATGCGCGCTGCTTTTTCCTTCGCCGCAACGGCATTCCGCGCATCGGTTCCTGGTTTACGCGCAAGGACCTCGCCGGCGGCGGCTGCACTTACGACATTGGCAGCCATCTGCTGGACGCCTGCCTGCATATTCTTGGCGATTTTGACGTCGTCTCGGTCTGCGCCCATATGCATGCGAAGTTCGGCCCGCGCGGGCTTGGGGAAATGAATTGGGGCAAAAGCGAGATCGATCCCAAGAAGACTTTCGATGTGGAAGACAACAGCGTCGCGCTCTTGAAGCTCAAAAAAGGCGCCACGGTCGTTGTCGAGTTAAGCTGGGCCGGTTATCACGATCCGGACCAGCGGGAGTACGGCATGAATATTCAGGGGACGAGCGCGGGATTGAGTCTTTACCCGGCCCGCCTTTTCCGGAACGGCTTGACCGGGCACGAATCGATTCACCTGACCGCTTCTGCTCTGCCCTACCCGGAAGATCGCGTCCATCATTTCGTCAACTGCGTCATCGAAGGCAAACGGCCCATGGTCACCATGGAGGAATCGCTCCATTTGCAGCAAATCCTCGATGCCATTTATGCCTCGGCTCAGACCGGAAAAGAGGTGCGGTTGAAAAACAGCCGCTAACGGCCCGCTCGAACGGCCGCGCGTGGCCTTCGCAGCTTCACCTGCGGCGCATCGCCCCAGAGCGTCTCCAAATCGTAGCGCTTCCTCACGTCCGCCCGCATGACGTGCACAATCACGTCAAAGAAATCCAAAACGACCCAATGCGTGGCCAGCGAACCGTCCACGGCGCGCGGGCGAATGGAATGGTCCTCCCGCAGCTTTTCCATGATTTCGTCCGAGATCGCCCGCAAGTGCGGTTCGCTCGTTCCGGAGGCAATGACAAAATAATCCGTGATGGAGGAAACCTCCCGCACATCCAGAACGACGATGTCTTCAGCTTTTTTGTTGTCCGCCAATTCCCGGCAAAGTAAGGCCAGCTTCTTTGAATCCATGCTCAGTAAGAACCTATTCCATCGGGCTCACAAATAAAGGCCATTGTTCCGGATGC
>CAZCUL010000747.1:0-12105 GCA_964501475.1 uncultured Verrucomicrobiota bacterium
GACTCGTTGTAACCGAAGAAAGCAAAAATAACGTCGGCTTTTTCCTTCGTGAGCCATTCGTCCGGAGAAACAAATCCCTCCGAACGCAAACGCACCGTCAGTTCGTCGCCGGAGAATCCAAGGTTGCGGAAAACCAGCTCATGCTGCGGGAACCTCTCGTGGATGAGCGATTCGAGCCACCCCGAATGCTGCATCCGGTCCGCCAGCGTGTTACCGATGATGCAAACGCGGTCATTTGTGCGGAGTTCAAGGCGGCCCGCGGCGCCCGCCGGCAAGGCTGCCGTGCAGACAAAGGCGGCGATTAACCAAAGATATTGTTTCATGCTTTCGGCATAGTGAGTCATCAAACTCACCCGGTCAAATTGAACCCGGTTGACAAGTTCCAGGTGAATCCCAACGGGATTCCGGCGCAAAGCCCAGGGTTGCGAGGAACGAGCTACCCTGGGTGGAATGGGAAACAAGAGATTCAACCCCAACGGGGTTGCGTCGTGCCTTGCGCCCGCGCGCGCGTGTTGTCGCACCCAATGGACGCAACCCCGTTGGAGGGTGTTTCCTTATTCAAAACTGATTTTAGCGAAATCTTTGGAAATTGGACGGTTTTGCAAAAACACGCAGAAGATCTAAGAGAGGTCCAAATGCATTTGTTGAGGGAGGATTCCCAGTAGTTCTGGGCTTTGAGGTTGTGTCAGAATCACCCGTGCCCGCAGCAATGCGACAGTATCGGCCAGCAAGGAAACAATCCAAGTTAGGCGCAAGCTGTTTAGAAATATCTGGCCCAATCCCAATTGGTTTTTCTCGTAAGACTGCGTGGCTTCAATCCAGGAACGTGTTTGGCGGAGCAGCCGCTGTGCGACGCGGGAACTCACAGGAATGGTTCCATAGAGAATTTCATGATCCCGCGGGCTGAAAGAGAATTCACGGGGACAAGAGCTGTTCTGCCAACACCATGTGCATAGCGGATTGGGGTCTGCGACTCCAAACCAATGCAGTTGCTCCTTCTCGTGCAAGCCCCACCATTGCAGCACCTGTCCTTGCTCGCAGGTCATGACTGAACTGCTGTCGAACTCATCGGGCAAAACCATGTCCGGCCGGAATTTTGTCAGCATGGCAACGTGCCTTTGTTCACGCAGGCGGCGTTGGACTTGCAGATTGATGTAGGCCATGTCTCCGACCACAATGTCTGGGGTCCACTCGAACTGTCGCGCGCAGTAATTAACGCTCGGTTCCAAAAACAGCACATCACCTCGATTAGCGGGGGCCGCCCACGAAATCAGTGGTGCCAACAGAATGGAGTCAGAATGTTGGCGCAGCCAGAGCCGGAGCGTGTGCTTTTTGTAGCCAATGAACCAGCGGCTTTGCCCATCCTTGCGACTGCGACCGCCAACCGCCGACCCATGCGCGCTGTATTTGCCAGCAGCGTTTTTTTATATGCGTTCGTGGCGGCTGGCAAATCCGTTGAGTCGATTAAGGCGATGGTTTTAGCAAAGTGGTGAGTTCCCTCCATCAAGGGTTGAAGCAGATGCTCATTAATGCGGCGCAGCTTAATTAGATCTAAGCGGTCTCGAAACTGGTGCAGCATTTTAGCGTCAGGCAAACGGAAACGATTACGCAGACGAGCAAAAGATCTCCAGGCACGGTTTTCGGGTAGCAATTGCACTAACAAATTGAACGAGTGGGCCGGTGTGAGCAGCGCTAGTAAAATCACGCGGAACAATTGGGCCGCCGAGAATGAGTGCCGCCGTCCTGGTCCGGGCTTTTGAAAAAAAAGCAAGTTGATGAGCTCATCGGGAATGTGCGGAGAAATTACTTCAAGGAGCTGAGCGGTGCCTGTGGGTGGGAGTGGCTTCATGCGCGCAACTGCCTACCCTAAAAAAACGCTTGCGTCCGGCGAAAACGAAAACATTCATTTTTTGGGCGAAAACCATTCCCTGCCAATCGGTTGCTCCGAATAAGGAAACACCCTCCGTTGGGGGTTGTGATCTTTTCTGAACGTTGGCCCAGGGTAGCTCGTTCCTCGCAACCCTGGGCTGATGGACACAATCCCTTTGGGATTGGGGCAATAGAAGTCGCCGGTGGCTCATTTCGCCTCCTTAAAACTCTTCGCCACCAGCAATTCATTCCCGCGCTGGTCAATGACCTTCACCGCCACCTGCCCATGCTCCCCGCCCACGAACGGCGCGCTGACCGGCCAGAGAATGCCCCGTAACGAACGCCTTGGGCGCGAGCATTCAAACGGTGACCCAGTTTGCTTATGTGTTACTGACTCTTTTGGCATCGGGCTTTTGGTGTAATGAGTCGTAGTGATTTGGAGCCTTTGGTGCAGCACGCGCAAGCAGTGGGGTCGTACACTCACAATTCACAAATGACATGGACCAGTTCGCCGGGAGCTTACGATAGCCTTACTGTTCAGGGGAACGAGTGGTGTTGCGTTGTAGGGTCGTACGCGACAGGAGAACTCGAAACCGAGTGAAGTGGCGGAACGCGGGCGACGATTACCAGCGGCTACGACGCTGTGGGTCGTCGTGTCGCCGAAACAAATGAGGCTGGCATTGTCACGCGTTTTGGAACGATGGGCTGAGTCGGGACTCACCGCAGTCACCAATGCCTGGGGCACTGCGGACGACCAGTGGGCCGGAAAACGAGGGCGGCGCTTGTCAGTCCGGCGGTAAGGGCGATATTATCCGCGCATGAGCATAACCGCAGAAAAGGTTGCCGAGGTGCTGGCCCTGCCCGAACAAGACCGGGCGTATCTGATCCGTCAACTCATCGCCAGCCTCGACGACACCGTGGATGCTGACGCCGAAACGCAGTGGAACGAAGTGATTGACCGCCGTTCGCGCGAAATCGAGGAAGGCAAAGTCCATTGTCGGCCAGTGGACGAAGCTGTTCGGGACATTCGCGCCAGGCTCAATGCACGTCGTCAGCCATCCTGAATCCGACCAGGAACTGGAAGGCGCGGCGCTGTGGTATGAACAACGGCAGCCGGGTCTGGGCGACGACTTCATTAGTGTAGTGAGTTCGAACGGACCTTGCGCCGCATCGTGGCCGAACCGGAACGCTGGCGCAAAATCCGCGGAGACAATCGCAAGCTCAACTTCCACCGCTTCCCTTACGCCATCGTTTACAGCGTGCGTGACGATGTCCTCTACATCAAAGCCGTGATGCATCTGTATCGGCGCCCTTTCTACTGGCAGCACCGCTGAACATGTTTCCTCCCTTAGCTGCTTTCCAGAGAGCCGCCGCCCCGCTATGCTCGCAGCCAATCGGATGATGTTGTGAATCCTCAGTCTGCCTTGTGCGTTCGATAGCCGGGCCGGTCAGCTTGCGAGTCGATGGGAATGAAGCAGAACTTTGTGTGCGGGGATTTAGACCAAGTTAGACCTCCGCAGCCGACCAGCGACATTGCCGTTGACCGGCCGGGAGGCTTTGCTAGTTTCACGCCATGAATTCGGCAGCCTTCGATTAACGGTTATTGGCGCGCCGCGTTATTCTTGCGGCCAACCAGGGCGGTGGTTGAGGTTGCAGAGTTTTCCCGCCATTGGTATTCGAACTGTTTGGTTCCGCATCCGACGGAATCGCGGCGAACCTTTATGATCGTTGTCCTTAAACCCAGGATCAGCAAAAAAGAGGAAGGCGAAGTCCTCAGGGAAATCCGCAAGCTCGGTTACGTCCCGCACGTCATGCGCGGCGTGTCCCGAATCGTTATCGGTGCCATCGGAGACGAGCGCACGCATAAATCCCTCGAGACACTGGTCACCTGGCCGCAGGTGGAAAGCGTCATGCCGGTGCAGCGGCGCTATAAGCTGGTCAGCCGCGAAGCTCATAAGACCACCTCGACCGTGAGCGTTCGGGGCAACGTCATCGGCGGAAAGCAATTTCACGTCATGGCGGGGCCATGCTCGGTCGAGACTGAAAAGCAGCTTCTGACCACGGCGCATGCGGTGAAAAAGGCCGGAGCAACGATCCTTCGCGGCGGGGCCTTCAAACCGCGCACCTCGCCGTATGAGTTTCAGGGATTGGGCGAGAAGGGCCTCAAACTTCTGGCCAAGGCCCGCCGCGAAACCGGACTGGCCGTCATTACCGAGCTGCTTTCGCAGCGCCACGCGGAGTTAATTGCCGAATATGCGGATATCATCCAGATCGGCACTCGAAACGCGCAGAATTTCCAATTACTGATTGCGGCGGCGAAAACGGGCAAGCCGGTCCTGCTCAAACGCGGCCTCTCCATGCGCATTGAAGAATGGCTCCTCGCGGGGGAATACATTCTGGCCAACGAGAATCCGAATCTGCTCTTTTGCGAACGCGGCATTCGCACCTTCGAGACCTACACCCGCAACACGCTCGATCTGTCCGCCATCCCCATCATTAAAGCCGAATCGCACCTGCCGATTGTTATCGATCCCAGCCAGGGCGCCGGCCGAGCCGACCTGGTGGGCGCGATGTGCAAAGGCGCAGTGGCCATGGGCGCGGATGCACTGCTTATCGAAGTGCATCCAAATCCGGCTGAAGCCTGGAGCGATGGCGCGCAGCAGGTTACTTTGGAAGCCTTTGCCGGGCTGATGGAAGAGCTGAAGCCGCTCATAGCGGCGGCCGGGAGAGAATTGCCGGCGGCCCAAAACAGCCCTGCGGGCAGGCGAGCTAAATGATTTTAAGTCGGCTAGCCGTTAAAAATGAGACGGACGGAAGAAGGCTCCGGCTTTGCGCGTGTTTCCGAAGAGGGATTTGAGACTCGTTGCCTTGTCTCCTCCAAAGAAGGAGTTTCCAGCAGGTTGTTAGCGCTGACTAACCACGGTTGCGTTCGCCATTGCCCGGATCCTCGTTTTTCAAGATGAAGTGGCCGGAGCGCAAGTGGAGGTCGCGTTGGGGAAAGGGGATTTCAATGTCATTCGCGCGCAGCTTCCGTTCGATGGCAAAATAGAGGTCGCTTTTAAAGCCGCGCGGAGCGGCGGCCATGTCGCGCGTCCAGACCGCGAGTTCAAAATTGAGCGCGCTATCTCCGTAACCGCCAAAGAAAACCCTCGGCTGCGGCTCTTTCAGCACTTGCGCATTCTCCTGAGCCACTTCGAGCAGGATCCTTCCGAGCTTGTCAATGTCGGTGCCGTAGGCCACGCCCACTGGAAGGCGCAGCCGGACTTTTGGATCGCCGTAACTCCAGTTGATGATGGAGTTTTCCATGAAATACGAATTGGGGACGATCACACTAATGTTGTCGTTGGTCACGACGGTGGTGCTGCGCAATCGGATCTTTGTGACCTGCCCGGTAACATTGGCCACTTCAATCCGGTCGCCAATCGTGATCGGACGTTCCGCCAGGATAAGGATGCCGCTGACGAAATTGGCGACCACGTTCTTCAAACCGAAGCCGAGGCCAACCCCAATCGCCCCCGCCATAAAGGCCAGGGATGACAGATCGATCCCCACCAGTTGCAGGGCGACAAAGATTCCCAGAGCCAGAATGATGTAGCCCGCCAGCCGGCTCAGCCCGAATTGCAACGACGAATCGAGGCGGGTGCGCTTGAGAAACCGGAGGAGAAGGTATTTTCGCAACACTCGCTCGCCCACCACCACGATCATCAGGAGGAGGAGCAGTTTCAAAAGGACGGCCAGGTCCACCTGCGTCTTGCCAAGCTCGAAAAGGGGATAAGTGAAAATCCGGACGAGGTAATCCAGCCATTGACTGAAGGTCTCGCTCATAGCGTGCTGCCCACAGTGTGAGCCACCGCGCGCTTCGGGTCGAGATCAATTCCTGGGCGTGCTTCGCGGCGAACCCGGAGCGCGGCTGTCCTCAGCCGCAGACGGGAAGCGCGATGGCGCGGGAGAATCCCCCGGGTCCTTTGGAGTTCGTTTGTGGCTGCCGCTGAGGACGGCCGCTCCGCTAAATGAGAATTGCCGTCGAAAGAGTCCTACCCTCCGCGATCATGCCCACAAATACCGTTCGGCAAACGTTCGCTTCTACCGCTGCTCGTCCATTGACTGTGAGATCAAACTCGCCTGCAGAGCGGGTCTTCCCCGGCGCCAAAACACGATTACGAGACTGGCTGCGACGGCGACTAACGCTACGCCGGCGATCATCAGTTCCCGCGCACTAAGGATCTGCCGTGGTGGACCGGTCATAGCTGCGACTGGCTTCACTGTGGGATTCTCCGCCGAGCGTTCGCGCGCGTTGACCGTAATTTCGCCGGGAAGCGCGCCGAACAACGAACCTGGAATGGATTCGAGAGGCGCGGATGCGTTTTGATCAGCAACGCTCGGGTCAACGCGAGACGGTGTTGGGCCCGCTGAGGAGGCGTCGTTTGTGGACGCAGGAGGGGATGTCGAGGCGATCGCCGGCGGGGCGGAATTCGATTCCTCTTCGGAAGGTTTATGCGAACCGACTGCATTTAGCGCAGGCAAAGGAGTTGACGGAATTTCCTGCAACGAAGCCGGAGGCGCGGTTGTGGCCGGTTCGGGGGCGATTGCGGTTGCTGGAGTTTCGCCCGGTTTTTGCACCATCTCCACTTCGACCGGCTCGTCCGGATGTCCGCCCAGGACATTCGTATAATCCGAAGTTTCATAAACAGGCGAGCGGCCCGGGTCCAACGTACCGGTGGTGACTTGCGGTAGCGGCGGCAAAGCGGGAGGTTTGGGCCGCGGGGAGGGCGGCTGAGCCATCGGGATGTCCCGGACGAATCGGTTCGTGGAGGATCGCACGCGAGGAGCAACTCCTTGATGTTTCCGGACGGCAGGGTTGGGTCCCAATGAGAGGTCCAACCTGGATTTTGGTTTTAAACTCCCGGGCGGCGGCCGTTCGGGAAGAGCGATGGGCTCGCCGGCGAAAGTCACCGACCAGCCGGCCAGGTCGCCCTTGCGCATAATCAAGGTGGTGATGATGGGGCTTTTGTTCCGGCGCGCTTCCTTCGATCGCTTGCTGTACTCCGCGTTGATCTCCTGCTCGGCGGGCAAGCCGAAGACGGGAGTTTCTCCATCGGAAATGATGAAAATGTTCACATCCTGGACAGCGCTGATAACAGCCAGAAGCTTCGAAACCAGCGGAGTGATCTGCGCTTTATGTTCGTAAGGTTGTGCCTTCAGGAAAAGCGAAGCGCGACTGGCCAGCTCCAGCGTTTTGTCCGGGTCCCAAACCTGCATCGGAAATACGCCGGCCGACGTCTCCTTGTTGAATGTCCAGAGCCCGCAGGTGTCGCCCGGCCGCATTTGCTGATCAACGCCGTAATAAATAAGGTCGAAGACCGCCTGGCGCGATTCGTGGCCCATCCGTTCCATGGACGAGGAAGTGTCCACAACCAACAGAAAGCGGGACCCGCGATCTTCCTCGAATTGTTCGGACGGCGCCGAATCGTCGTTTTGTGCCAGGGCGGGCCAGCCGGCCAGCGCCGCAAGGAAAAAAAGTAAAGGTCGTTTCATGATGCCCTGGTCCGATTGAAATCCGCGCGTTCCCGCTGGTTAAAATTTCGAATGTCCTGTTCCAACTCGTTGAGGTTTTGATCGACGGTGCGAATAAACTGCTGACAACTCCAAACCGTGCCCCCAAGAGAAAGGACCGTCTCGCGTTCCGCCGCATCATCCGTCACCACCAGAACCTCGCCGTAAGAGACGAACCGGTAAGCCGCCCGCTCGATCACCTGATCGGCCGTTTGGCCGCGATGGGTGTAGATGATCTCGACTTCGCGCGTGGGGGCCGGCTCTTCTCCTGAATCCGGATTTGCCGAACCGTCGAACACGATTGTCACCGGCGTTCCACACGCGTCCTGATAGCTGGTCAGCCGGTGAATTAAAGCCTCTCGAGCGGCAGCGGAATGGCGGGGTCTGCCTGGAACCAGATCCGTCCATTGGTGGAGGAGACTATAGCCATCCACGAGTATCCTTACTAAGGCCATATCATCCACTTGGTTAGCTTGTTTCAGGCCAAACTCAACTCTCCAGACGCCGTGCGGAGCTGGCCCGTTACGTAAACAGCATGAATCAGTTATGGCGAAGAAAACCCTCCAGCTCCATCAGGCCCGCCTGGGAACCGATCTCGTAAAAACGCTCACGCACTTCGAATGCCGCAAGCTGATTCTTCGTGAGCAAACGCTGCATGACCTCTGCCAGGTCGAATGGTGTGTCCGCCGGAAAGTCCCCAAAAGCCGCCGGCCGAAACAGGCTTAACCCGTAATCAATGTGCCGCATCCCGGGCTGCCGGCTTTTCTTGTCGTAGATTCTAATCTCGCCTCCCTCGAACCGGACGTTGCTCGTGTCATAGCGGCCTTCGTTCTCGAACACCGTCATCAGGCCGAGCCTGCCCGAACGTTCGAAAAACTCCGCCACCGGCCGGAAATCCAAAAGCAGATAGGAGTCGCCATAGAGAACAAAAAAGGTCTCGCCCAACAGCGGCAATGCTCTCTTCACCGCGCCCCCTGTGCCGAGCAACTTCGGCCCGTCAAACGAATACTCCAATGCAACGCCAAACTGGCGGCCCTCCCCGAACTCATGTTGGATCTGCTCGCCCATGTGGCCGGCGCATACGACTGCCCGCTGCACTCCCTGCCGATGCAGCAGCTCGAGTTGATGCGCCAGGAAAGGCTTGCCCGCCACGGGGAGCAACGCCTTGGGGATTCGTTCCGTAAGCGGATGCAGTCTTGTGGCCATTCCACCGGCCAGGATCGCCACCGGAATGTGGAGCGGCTCAGCCATCGGCGGTCTCAGGAAATGAGGAGCTTCGTCCCCTCGAATTCGAACCGGAACCGGACCTCTTTTAAGCCCGCTTCCCGCATGGCGTGACGCAGCTTTGTCTTGTCATCCGCATAAAACATAAGAAAACCGCCGCCCCCCGCGCCGATCAGCTTGCCGCCCGAGGCGCCATTGGCGATGGCAAGGTCGTACCATTGATTGATGCGCTGGTTGCTCATGTTGCCGGATCGCTCCTTCTTGCGCTGCCAATGCTCGTCCATACACCGGGCGAACTCGCGCAGATCGCCGCCTTCCAGCGCCTTTTGGCTTCGCAACCCCAATTCCTTCACAAAGTGCAGATTCGCGATCATCGATTTGTCCGCGCCTTTGCTCTTGTCGTCCTGCTCCTTCAGAATCTTCGAAGCCGAGCGCGAATAACCCGTGAAGAAAAGCAGCAGGTTGTCTTCGAGGTTGTAGAGCGTTTCTTCCGACACTTTGAGCGGCCACGCCTCCACTTTGCCGCCCGGAAGAAACTTGAAACAGGTAATGCCGCCGTAGGCCGCGATGTATTGATCCTGTTTTCCGATGGGTTCCTTGAGCCGATTCAATTCGATATCGCAGGCCTGCTCCGCCAATTCGGCTGCGTGCACGAGGTTTTTCCGGTAAGCATGGAGGGCCTTCAGCAACGCCGTTGTAAAACTGCCCGACGACCCCAACCCGGTGCCAGCCGGGATGTCCGCCATCGAGGTCAGCTCCAGCGACTGGCCTTCGATCTCCAGCGAGGCAAATGCCTCGCGAATGATCGGATGCTCCAGGTCGGCCGCTGTGGCGACCCTTTCCAATTTGGAGTATTTCACGATCAATTCCGGAACGAACGTCTCGTGCAGCGTGATGTAAACGTATTTGTCGATGGCAGCCGCGACCAGGAAGCCGGTGTGCTGCTCGTAATAAGAGGGCAGGTCCGTCCCGCCTCCGCCAAGGCTGATTCGCAACGGTGACCGCGCAATGATCATCTGCGCGGCATTAAGCACCAAAGCCCGGGGACGGAAAAGCGCAAAAGGGAATGGAGGCCGGCAAAGCGGCTTGAACAAGAATCATTCGCGCAAGGTTTGCCCTCTCTTCCAGAAACGATCGCCCCTGCTTTCTTTTTCCCTTCCCTTTGCGCGGGCATCTGTGTTTCATCCGTGCGTTTCGACCTATGCCCAAGCGGACTGATATTCACTCCGTCCTCATCATTGGCGCCGGCCCCATCATCATCGGGCAGGCGTGCGAATTCGATTATTCCGGCACGCAAGCCTGCAAAGCCCTGAAGGAAGAGGGGTATCGCGTCGTGCTGGTGAACTCGAACCCGGCCACCATCATGACTGATCCCGAGTTTGCCCACCGCACTTACATCGAGCCGATCACGCCCGAGACAGTCGAGAAAATCATCGTGCGGGAGCTGGAAGCAATGCGGCGCGCGGGCGTGCCGGTGAACGCGGCAGCTTCTGAAATCGCGAATTCCAAATCGCAGATCGCAAGCAGGCTGGTTCTGCTTCCGACGCTCGGCGGCCAAACGGCGCTCAACACCGCCATGGCCCTCCATCGCCAGGGAATTCTGGAAAAGCACGGTGTCGAAATGATCGGCGCCAAGGCCGAAGCGATTCACAAAGGTGAAGATCGCGAAGCTTTCAAGCAGCTCATGCTCACCATTGGCCTCGATGTCCCCGTCAGCGGAACCGCCCATAACGTTGATGAAGCTCGCGCCGTTGCGGAAAAAATCGGGCGTTATCCGTTGATTATTCGCCCTGCCTTTACCCTCGGCGGCACCGGCGGGGGCATTGCCTACAATTGCGAGGAATTCGAAGAAATGGCCAGGCGCGGCATGGACCTCTCGCCCGTCAACGAAATCCTCGTCGAGGAATCGCTCCTCGGCTGGAAGGAATACGAGATGGAAGTCATGCGCGACAAGGCCGACAACTGCGTCGTCATCTGCTCGATCGAGAATTTCGACCCCATGGGTGTTCATACCGGCGATTCCATCACCGTTGCGCCCATCCAGACGCTGACGGACAAGGAATTTCAAATCATGCGCGACGCGAGCTTTGCCGTGATTCGCGCCGTCGGTGTCGAGACTGGCGGCTCGAATATTCAATTTGCCGTCAATCCGGACAACGGCCGGATGGTCGTCATCGAAATGAATCCGCGGGTCAGCCGCAGTTCCGCTCTGGCCTCGAAGGCGACCGGTTTCCCCATCGCGAAAATCGCGGCCAAACTGGCGGTGGGTTACCTCCTGGACGAAATCCGCAACGACATCACCCGCGAGACGCCCGCGAGCTTCGAGCCCACGATTGACTACGTCGTCACGAAGATGCCGCGCTTTGCCTTCGAGAAGTTTCCGCAGGCGGACCCCACTTTGAACACGCAGATGAAAAGCGTGGGAGAAGCGATGTCGATCGGCCGCACTTTCAAGGAAAGCCTGCAAAAATGTCTGCGCTCACTGGAGATTGGGCGTTACGGTCTGGGCGGCGATGGCAAACCATGGCGGATTGAGGGGCAGATATACGGCGACCGCGACATTCTTCCTCGAGACGTCATCAGCCGCAAGCTGAGTGTCCCGAATGGCGAACGTATCTTCTTCATCCGCCACGCCCTCCGAGCCGGGTTTAGCATCGAGGAAATCTTCAACCTCACGAAGATCGACCGCTGGTTTCTGACCCAGATCAAGGAGATTGTGGATTTTGAGGAGGAGCTGGCCAAGGCCAGGAATTGAGATGCTGTGATGCTTGGGTGAAAGTGCGCGAGGCCATAAGATTGATTGAGGACGACGGGTGGTATTTGATCAGGACACGGGGCAGTCATCCCCACTTCCGACATCCGAAGAAGCGGGCCTGGTCACGAATCGCAGGACCAGCAATTCGCTTACCCCACCCGGATATTTCAGAGGCGGATTCATTGACTGGTTGAATCGGCGCCGAGCGACATGCAAATGATTTCCTTATCGTTACGGGCGTAAACGCAGCGGTTGGCGAAGGCCGGATGCGACCACACGACGTCCCGCCCGGCGGCGGTGTTGGTGGGATCGAGCATTTTCGCGCGGCTGATCTCCTCGTAGCCGTCGGGAGAAAGTTTTGCCAGAATGAGCTCCCCGGTTTCGTTGGGCAGAAAAAAGAGGTCTCCGTTTTTGATCAGAAAAGCATTTGCCCAGCGAATTTCCCTGCCGCCGGTGGTGGCTTCGAATGTCTCCCAAACGCGCTCGCCGGTGGACGCCTTTAAACAGCGCAGTTGCCCGTAACTGCAAACGCCGTAAATGTAATCTCCTTCCCAGAAAGGCGTGCACATGATGCTGTGGAGCCCGTCCGTGTTGCGTTCGCTGGTGTTTTTGCCGCGCCACACGATCTTTGGCGTCGCATTGGCGGAATTGACTTCGAGCATCATCGGCCCGTTGTAAAAGCTCGTCACGAACAGCCGGTCGCC
>CAZCUL010000748.1:0-2651 GCA_964501475.1 uncultured Verrucomicrobiota bacterium
CCGCAGCGTCGTTGCGAAACTCCATCGTCCATTCCACATAACCAAGCGCGGCGTCCGATTCGATCAAGCCATCGATCCGGGATTGCGCCAGCCACAACTCCTTGACGCGCCCGACCGTCTCCGTGCCTTGATCCGGGTCCCACGTCAAATCGTTCAAGGCGTCCCAACCGCCGCGCGAAAGGCCAAGTTGAGGCGGCGGGACGCTGTTAAAGGGCCGGCCAGTCACGCGGAAGAACACTGCGCGCGCCTGATCGGCCGGAACCGGTCTGCCCAGAAAAGGGATCGAAAACTGTGAGTCGCGCGACCATCGCGTCTGACCATAACAGTCTCGCAACAGCGTCTCCTCGTCCCCAAACGCACGAAGCCGGTTCAGACCTTGCGCACGCTCCGATGGAGAATCCGAAGAAGCGAGCCGCGTCCAGTGCCGCGTCGCCAGCCCCGGCGCCGTCACCAACATCAGGCCCAGCGCGGCGAAGGCAAATCCCGGCCAGAAACCGCGCGCCGACGAGGCTGCCGGGAGTTCACGCAATTTCGCATGCAGCACACCGGCAGCAATCAGCGAGAGCAGAGGGGCCAGCGGCAGCGAGCCCAAGCCTAGATACAAAATGCCGATCAACGCAAAAGGCGTCACGGGCAGAAAGAGAATCGCGTAATAAAGCGAGATGCCGATGGCAAAGCCCGTCGCGAGGCAGGCCCGGTTCCGCAGTCCGAGTCGCCGGTTGCGGAGCACCCACCAGGCGAACAGATTTGCGGCCGGCACCAGGCCTACGAGGACCGTGTGCCAGAAGGTCGGCAAGGGGTCGAAGAGGAGACCTGCGCATCCGCGGGCCACGATTTCGAAGATCAAGGCGATTAGAGGCAATGCAGTGCCGAAAAGGAGCAGGAAAGGATGCGCGGGTCGGCTCGACCGCTTGTCTGAATCCCTGTGGCCCGCCCTTGGCTCTTCGCTCGGCGGTGGCGGCGCTTCCCGGTAAGGCGGCCCTGCATCCGGAGAGCCGATGCGCGCGAGGATTCGGCTGACTTCATCCTCCGTCACGATCTTCAGATTTCGCTCCGCAAGTTCCCGATCAATGTGCCGCCGGAGATCATCGGTGACCTCGGCGGGATCGGCGCCGGCGGTGGCGAGGTTGAGACGGAGGCGCGCCAGGTAACGTTCCAGAGCCGCGCGGGCTGCATTAGTCCAGGTCGTCATACTTAATCTCCTTTCTGTAAAGTGCGGGTGCCTTTAACGAGGGTTTCAAGATAGGCATTCATGGCTGCCACAGTTTTTCGGCCGTCCTTGGTCAATGCATAGTATTTGCGAACAGGTCCTTCGGACGACTCTTCCAGCCGCGCACCAATCAGTCCCTGCAGGCGGAGGCGGGAAAGAAGCGGGTATAAGGTCCCTTCAGTGACTCCCAAACCCGGGATGGCCACCAAGGTTTTGACCAGATCGTAGCCGTACCGCTCCTGATCAGCCAAAGCGTTCAGGATACAAAGCTCCAGCAGCCCTTTGCGAACCTGCACGGTCCAATTGTCAAAAAAATCGGTCACTCAAACCAAATCCAACCATCCGGCCTTCTCAGCCGATTCCACTACCTT
Organism: uncultured Verrucomicrobiota bacterium; assembly: GCA_964501475.1. Classification (GTDB taxonomy): domain Bacteria; phylum Verrucomicrobiota; class Verrucomicrobiia; order Limisphaerales; family CAZCUL01; genus CAZCUL01. The sequence continues at coordinate 1,582 of CAZCUL010000748.1, forward strand.
GCAATACATACTACTTGGTTCGGCAATGTTCCGGAAAAAATGTTCAAAAAAAATTGAATCGCGCCTTTCCCGCTCGAGTTGGATGGGATCGGTCGGGCCTCCAACGCCGCCCCGCCGCGACGAGTAGCCGGGAATGTCTGCAGGAAATCTTGCCGAGCCAGCAAAAAAAACGCGGCTAACCTTTCGGTCGCCGCGCCTGCTAAAGTGGGGAAAAGGACTTACTTCTTTTTGGCCTCTTCAATCTTCCCGATGAAAGCCTCCGGTCCGCCCGCAAGGTAGCCAACCTGTTTCCAGACTTCCTTGCCCTCTTTATCCAGGAGAACGATGGTTGGAAAGCCGCGCACGGCGTACTTTTCCTTCAATGCCTGGTTGGCTTTCTTCAAGTCGTCGCTCTGCTTTTTCTTGCTCGGAAAATCGACTTCCACCAAAATCAGGTTCTTTTTGGCGTAATCCTGAAAGTCGGTTGTGGAAAAAACATCCTTGTCGAGCTTCTTGCACCAGCCGCACCAGTCCGAACCGGTGAAATCCATCAGGACCAGCCTGTCCTCCTTTTTTGCTTTCTCCTGAGCCGCAGGGAAATCGGTCGTCCAACTTCCTTCCGCCGCGCTCACCTGGAAGGCGAGCAGCCCCATTAGCGCGCTTACTAACGTTTTCTTCATAATGATCTTTGATTGATGAGCCATTGGTTAATGCTTGTTTGCTTTAATTAGACGCTAGCCAACTCCGCTTGTTCACGCCAGACAACTTTTCCGGCCACGATCGTGGCCACTGCCCTGCCTTTCAGTTTCCAGCCGCCGAACGGGCTGTTCGATGATTTGCTGGCCGATTTCGCCGGATCAAAACTCCATTCGCGGTCCGGATCAAGGATCGTTATGTCCGCATCCGCCCCGGTTTGCAACGTGCCTTTGTTCAGCCGCAACAGCCGGGCCGGCCCGGTGGTGAATCGCGCCAACAACGCCGGCAACGTCATCCGCCCGCTGTGGTGCAATTGCATCAGACTCAGCGCCAGCTCCGTCTCCAATCCCACAATCCCAAAGGGCGCGTAGTCAAACTCGACTTCCTTCTCGTAG
>CAZCUL010000749.1:0-6918 GCA_964501475.1 uncultured Verrucomicrobiota bacterium
CCTCTTCCTCGAGGCGGTCGAGATCACGGATGCCGCCGAACGCGCCGCTCATCTTCAACGTTCCTGCGGCGGTGATGCCTCTCTTCGCGACCGGCTTGAGAAGCTGCTCAAGGCTCACGCGGACGCGGGCGGATTCGCGACCGCAGAGGAAGAAACCAGAGCAATTTTTCCCGTCACCGAAAAGGCCGGCGATGGCATCGGCCGGTATAAACTGCGGGAGCAGATCGGCGAGGGCGGGTGCGGCGTGGTGTATGTCGCCGAGCAGGAAGAGCCGGTGCGGCGGCGCGTCGCGCTCAAGGTCATCAAGCTGGGCATGGATACCCGGCAGGTCATCGCCCGCTTCGAGGCTGAACGACAGGCGCTGGCGATGATGGACCATCCGAATATCGCCAAGGTTCTCGACGCCGGCGCGACAGAAACCGGCCGCCCCTTCTTTGTCATGGAACTGGTGCGCGGCATCAGGATCACCGATTACTGTGACCAGAACACGCTCTCCACCAAACAACGGCTCGACCTGTTCATGCAGGTTTGCCGGGCCATCCAGCACGCGCACCAGAAGGGGATCATTCACCGCGACATCAAACCCTCCAACGTGCTGGTCACGCTCCACGATGGCACGCCCGTGCCCAAGGTGATTGATTTCGGCATCGCCAAGGCGGTCGAAGGCCGACTGACCGAGTTGACCGTCTATACCGAACTGCATCAGTTCATCGGCACACCGGCTTACATGAGTCCGGAGCAGGCGGAGATGAGCGGGCTCGACATTGACACGCGCAGCGACATTTACAGTTTGGGGGTGCTGCTCTACGAGTTGCTCACTGGCCGCACGCCGTTCGATCAAAAGGAACTGCTCCGTGCCGGGCTGGAGGAGATGCGGCGCACGATTCGCGAGAAAGAGCCGGTTAAGCCCTCGACACGACTGACTCAGGAACTCGTAGCAGCCGACGTGAGAAGGCTCCATTCAAAATCCGAAAGCCGACAGCCGAAATCGGAAGAAGAAGTTAGAGCCTCCTCACGTCGGCTGCTACAGATGAAGGAACTGATTCACGTCGTTCGCGGTGATTTGGACTGGATTGTGATGAAGGCGCTAGAGAAAAATCGCGCGCGTCGTTACGAGACGGCCAACGGCCTGGCGACGGACCTCCAGCGCCACCTGCAAAACGAGCCGGTGGTGGCGCGACCGCCGACCAGTTTCTACCGTTTCCAGAAACTGGTTCGTCGGAACAAACTCGCCTTTGCCGCCGCCAGCGCTGTGCTCCTGGCACTCCTCCTCGGGCTGGGGCTTTCCACCTGGTTGTTTCTCCGCGAGCGTGCGGCCCTGAAAGTGGCGGATGAAAATGCTTTGCGTGCCGACCAGCAAGCCCAACGGGCGCAGCAAGCGCGCCAACAGGCCGAGGCCGAGAAGCAGAACGCCCAGACTGAGGCTACCCGCAGCGCGCAAGTCGCCCAATTCATGAAGGACATGCTCAAGGGCGTAGGCCCAGCGGCCGCGTTGGGCCGCGACACGACGATGCTACGGGAGATTTTGGACCACACCGCCAAGGGCTTGGATGAGTTGAAGGGGCAACCCGCGGTGGAGGCAGACCTGCGCGCGACGCTGGGGAACGTGTATTCTGACCTCGGCGAATACACCAACGCCGCGGCCATGCATCGCGAGGCGCTGGCGCTGCGAAAGAAGTTGCTGGGCGCCGAGCATCCCGAGGTCGCCACTTCGCTCAATGACCTCGCCGAAGTGCTCTACCGGCAAGGCAAGCACCCTGAAGCCGAAGCGCTGCATCGCGAAGCGCTGGCGCTGAGGAACAAACTGCTGGGCAAGGAGCATATCGAGATCGCCACTTCGCTCAACAACCTCGCCGAAATTCTCAGGCGACAACGCAAGTATGACGAAGCCGAACTGCTATTCCGCTCGGCGTTGGCGATGCGCAGAAGGTTACTGGGGAGCGCGCATCAAGACACGGCTCACACTCTCAGTGCTCTTGGCTTCTTGCTTTACGATCAGCGCAAATATGCCGAGGCCGAAGAGATGCTCCGCGAAGCGCTGGCGCTCCGGCGTTCCCTGCTGGGTAACGCGCACCCCGATGTGGCCTACTCGCTTGATCGGCTCGGTTTGCTGCTCGACGCTCACGGCAAGCACGCTGAATCAGAGGCTATCCACCGCGAGGCATTGACCATGCGCAGACAGTTGCTCGGCGCTGAGCATCCCGACGTAGCACACTCGCTCAACAACCTTGGCCGGGCGCTTAGTTCTCAACGCAAGCATGATGAAGGCGAGGCCGTATATCGAGAGGCAATCGCAATGCGGCGAAAGCTGCTGGACGAGGGCCATCCCGATGTGGCCAGCACGGTTCGCAACCTGGGTGCCGTACTTGAACAGCAAGGCAAACTGGCTGAAGCCGCAGCCTTGTTTGGTGAGACGGTGGCATCGCTGGAGAAGTTGGCCGGCGGTGCAGATGCAGCGACACCGGCCACGCCTGAGAACCGGCGGGAACTGTCCGCCGCTTACCGGAAGTATGCCGGTATGCTGCAAGGCGGGCGCAAGTTCCGGGAGGCGGAAGCAGCCTATCGGCGTGCCATAGAGCTTTCCGAACCGGTTTTGCGCGACCCGCAAAAGGCGGTGCGTGACCAGCGCGGCAGATTACCCTGCTACCGCTTGTCCGAGATCTACATCGCTCTGAGCGAGATGCTGGCTTCGACGGGTCGGCCGGAAGAGGCGGAAAAGGTTTACGCTCGCGCGCGCGAGTTCTTTGAATCCTGCGCCGACCAATTTTCAACAGTAGTCGAATACCAGCATGAGTTGGCGCGCCGGCACAACCGCCTGGGTCTCTTGCTGGCAAGCCAAGGCCGCCATCAGGAGGCCGAAGCGTTGCATCGGGAGGCGGCGGCCGTGTGCGAGAAGCTGGCGCAAACCGACCAGACCCCTGAGAACGAACATGATCTCCGAGGAGAGCTCGCTTGGACGCAGCAGAATCTGACTGACGTGCTGCAAATCATGGGGCGGACAACCGAAGCGGAGCAAGCCTGTCGTCAGATGATCGCGCTTCGTAAAGGCCTGCTGGCCGAACGCCCTGCTGAACCTACGTACTCCATCTCGCTGGCCGAGAGCCATACCCGTTTGGTTTCGCTTCTTCGGGCCGCCGGGCGAGGCCTGCAGGCTGACGAGGAACTCGGGCGGGCAGTCGCGGCGTGGAAAAAGGTGCTTGGTGAGCAGCGAAAGCGGCTTGGCAACGAGCATCCTGATGTTGCCAACATCCTGCACAAATTGGGGGAGATGCAGCGCGATTCCAGCGAATGGGCTGAAGCCGAAGAGGCGTTCCGTGAGGCGGTGGCGATGCGCCGGAAACTATTCGGCAACGAGCATCTCGATCTTACTCATTCGCTTCATGGCCTGGCTTGGATGCTCAATCACAATGGCAATCGGGCCGAGGCCGAAGCACTCTCCCGCGAGGAGTTGGCCATGCGGCGGAAGCTCCTCGGCAACGAGCATCCGGACGTGGCCACGACGCTGGAAGATCTGTCCGTTTTCCTGCGCGATCAGGGAGAGTGGGCCGAAGCTGAGACCACGGCGCGCGAAGTTCTGGCCATGCGTCGGAAGCTGTTTGGCAACGAGCATCGAGCTGTAGACGCAGCGCTTGTGAACCTCGCTCGTGTGCTCCGCGAACAAGGCAAACTGGCCGAAGCCGAAGCCGTGTGCCGTGAGGAACTGGCGGTCGAGAAGAAGCTATCGGGCGCAGAACATCCCTTCGTGGCCAATTCGCTCAACAGCCTGGCTGCCGTGCTTCGCGACCAGGGCAAACTGGCTGAGGCGGAGTCGGTCACCCGCCAAGCGTTGGCCATACGAAGAAAGCTGCTGAGCAACGATGATCCGGATTTGGCCGCCACGCTCGCCGAACTGACCAGCATCCTGCTGGCGGAGGAAAAGTATGCTGAAGCCGAACCGCTGGCCCGCGAGTGCCTGGCCATCCGCGAAAAGAAACTTCCCGACGACTGGCGCACGTTCAACGCGCGCGCCATGCTGGGCCGCACGCTGCTGGGGCAAAAGAAATACGTCGAAGCCGAGCCGTTGCTGCTCGCCGGCTACGAAGGCATGAAGCAGCGGGAGAACAGGATTCCCGCAGCCGGCAAACTGCGTCTCAAGGAAACCATTCAGGGCCTGGTGCAACTCTACGAAGTCACGGGCCGGCCTGACCAAGCCGCCGAGTGGAAGAGGAAGCTGGCGGACTTCAACAAAACCGGCTCGCCAAAACCGTAACCGCACAAGTTCCACCGTCACCTTAATCCTCCAGTCCAAAGTTTGGACGCGCATTGGGACCATGAACCGTTCACCTGTAGCGCAGCCATCCCTGGCTGCGGGTTCGACGGGCATCCTTGCCCGCAGTTCGAACAGGCAGCAGGGATCCCGAACCCGCCGGCAAGGATGCCGACGCTACGAGGTTCATGGGAAGGAGTGTAGCCTTATTATTGCTTGAAAGTTTTTACGTCTCTTCGCGATTGCCGGCTTTCAAGGAAGAACCTCGCAATCACCCTCAACTCCAAACTCTCAACCCTCAACTTTTCGGTGGCCGCTTTTCGCCGGCAAATCCGCATTGATCAATGAAGCCCCGTTCAGCACAGGGCGGACATAGATAGAACCAGGCTGGCCGAATGCCGGCCAAAGAAAGAAACAGCATTATGAAACAGATGAACTCAATCACTCGACTCGCCATCATCCTGGCGGTTATTTTCGGGTTCAACACCATCCATGCCGCTGTGGGGGCGCCGCCGACGAGTGCCGCCGTAACCCTGGTGGTCGATGACGACCAGCCGGCCGACTTTCACACGATCAACGGCGCGCTGGCCTTCGCCAAGGCGGTCGTGCCTGATGGCGAGACGGTCCTCATCCGTGTCAAGAAGGGTGCGTACCAAGAGCGGCTCTACATCGACCGAAGCGACACGCGGCTGATCGCCGAGAGCGCGCCGCGGTTCGACCGGGACGGCTACCTGGACGGGTACAGGAACCCGGTGCTCGTCTTCGTCACGGAAGTACTGCCCGCGGACGAAGACGTCGTCCGCATCGTCGCGGACCGCGTCCAGTTTCGAGGCTTTCTCGTCTGGGGCGGCGGCGAACACCCTCAGGACTTCCTCAACGCAGGCATCCGGGTGACCGGTCACGTCCCAGGCACGGCAGTCGGCGAGCGGATCGTTCGGGATGTTTTGATCTCCGAATGCGAAGTCAAAGGGATTCGCGACACGCCCTTCTGGTTCTCGCAGAGCGAGGGGCGCATCGAGCGGTGCCGAACAGTGGACGAGTCATACCTCGATGTCTTCGTCAGTGGAGCGGACTTCGCCCTGGGCCCGCCGCCCCACGTCGAAATCGTCAAGAATCTGCTGGCTGCAAGTGAAGCCAACATCTGCTTGATAGGCCCGGTCTGGGAGTTGCAGGAGGGCCACAATACGCACGGTGACGGCGGGCATTCGGCCCTTGTTGAGAACAACCTGCTGCTTGACGCGACAAAAGATGTCTTCGGCTACCTTGGCGGCGTTCACTTGAACCTGCTTCTCTGGGGCGACTGGCTCAACTCCCCCCAGAACTCCCACGGTACGCTTGACGTCGTGTTCCGCAGCAACGTCATGGGCGTGAGCGCGGGCGCCGCGATCCAAGCGCGCGCGGGCGAGTATGCAAAGGTCATGGCCACCGGGCTTATCACCGGGCACTTCGAGAACAACACGTTCCTCGGTGCGGAGCCGTCGCCTGTGGCCAACTTCACAATGCGGTTTTTTGAGGGCTGGTTTCCCAGCAATTTCGGCAATTATGTGCACAATCACGCTTTTGTCTTCAGCGACCCGGACGGGCTGTTCTTCCCGGACAGCGTTTTCATCGACGAAGGTCCGGCCAGGAACGGGAACCTGATCGTCATCAATCCGTAAGGGAACTACTGAGCCCGATGCAGGGTGGCGCCTCCCATAAGAAAATGAAGTTTGAAAACCAACGAATCACGTGGACCCGAAGACCTGAGCAACGACGGCGGCAGCCGGACAATAGTGATGGGTGTCAGGTTTTCGAGTCTGCGGAACAAAAACAACAAAAACCCGGCAAGCCGGATACGCCTGTCAAAGAAAGGAACAACATTATGAAACGCATAAACAGAGCCACTCAATTGGCCTGCCAGGAAAACAAAAGTCAGATGAAAAACCCTATGAAAAACGTACGTAGCAGTGGTGGATGGGGGGCCCGTGGCCTCCTGACCGTTGTCACAGCCCTGGCAGCAGGCCCGGCGATGGTCCCGGCTGCGGTCCAAGCCGGCGGGCCAGCGGCCATCACCATCAGCGGGGGCGGCGTGGGCGAGTTCCTCGACCCCAATCCCTGCGATGGATTTCAGACCGAGTCGCCCTTCGGAGAATCCAACTTCTCGGTCAGCGCGAAGATCTACAAGGACGGGAGCGTCAGCGGAACGTTCATGTGCCAGGTCAAAGGCTGTGTCGTGATTGTCCAAGGAAAGTTCACACAGGTTTTGGGGATTGATCGGGCGGATGGTCCGGGCGATCAGGATACCGTGTTCCTGTCGGGCGAGGCGTCGTTCGTCGATCTGTCAAAAGCAGTCGGAGGACCGGGCCTCGTCTTCATCGACCAGAACGGAAACCCGTATGTCTTCCAGTTTTGTATCGAGCTGCGCGAAGGCCCCGGCTCCGGGAACCAAGGCGTTCCGGCGGGCACCCCAGTGGGCCGGTTCTTCTACACGGACGAAGTCGTGCTCTTGGGCGGACCGGACTGTCTGGGGCTGGACGACGGTTTCGACCAGGAGGAAATCAGAAAGGGACACATCCAGATCGACTTCAAGAGCAGCATCGCCGACATCCCTTTTAACCGGGTGGAGGATTGTCCAGTCGCGCCGCTCCCGTGCGAATAAGGCTGAGGCGAGTACACGGCGGCGCGGCCCCGCC
>CAZCUL010000750.1:0-5265 GCA_964501475.1 uncultured Verrucomicrobiota bacterium
TTTCACGTCGCTTCTTGAAGCACACGGGAGCGTCGTTCAGCTACACCGAAAACGGCCCGATCATTCGGGGCCATATGACCAGGAAGGCACCGGCAAAATCCTGCGGCTTGTTCCGCGTCCAATGCGTGAGGGTCTCCGGCTCGAACCACTGCCCCTGCTCAATCTCGTCCGGGTTCAGGCAGAAGGGCCCTTCGCAGTCAAAGCGATAAACCCAGACGTGTTCCATTCCGGTTTCGAGACAAGCGTCGATTTTGAAAAGGCGCTGCAAGGGTTGGGTCGCTTGCACTCCGAGTTCCTCGCGAAGTTCGCGGGCCGCGCAGGCATCATAGGTCTCGCCCGCATCCAGGTGGCCGGATGCCGAGGAATCCCACGCGCCCGGCCAGGTGTCTTTGGTCATGGAACGCTTTTGCAGGAAGAGCTGCCCGCGTCTGTTGAACACCAATACGTGGACTGCCCGATGTCGCAAGCCGAGCCGGTGAACCTCGGCGCGGGCGCGGCGGCCAATCACTTCGTCCCGCTCGTTAACAACATCAAATATCTCTTCGGCCATCAGGAAGGTCGTTCCGGGACTTTGGGCCGCTCTCGGCTGCCGATTTCAACAACTGGGCCAAACGCACGAAGGGATCGAGCCCGACCTCTTCAGCGCGCGCCTGCTCTGAAATTCCCAGTTGCTGGAACGCGGCCGCGATTTGACCGGGCGGCCAGTCCTCTTTGAGCAGTTTGAACATCTTCTTTCGGCGCTGCGAAAACCCGCGCCGGACGATTTGCTTGAACACCGGCTCCAGTTCCGGCGCCAGGAGCGGCCTGTTCCGCCGCTCCAGCCGAACAGAGGCGGATTCAACGTCGGGTTCGGGAAAGAAACAGCCGGCTGGAATCCTGAACCAGCCCGCCGGCGCGTAACGCAACTGCACCAGGAGAGAGAGCAGCCCGTAAGATTCGTCGCCGGCGCGGGCCATGAGCCGTTGCGCAACTTCAAGCTGGAGTGTCACAACGACCGAGCACGGACATTTCGAGTGTTGCGCCAGTTCCACCAGAATGGGCGAGGCGACGGAATAGGGCAGGTTCGACACGACTTTCCAGCCGGACCAATCCAGAGCTTGATCCCGCAGGTAATCGAGGGCATCGGCCCGAACGATCTGCAAATTCGGGCGGTCACCGAGGCGTTCCTCAAGCAGGTCCGCCAATCTGGCATCGCGTTCGATGGCCCGGACCGAGCCGGCGTGATCGAGAAGCAGTTCGGTCAGCGGCCCCAGCCCGGGCCCTATTTCCAACACCTGGTCGCCCGGCGAAAGCTGAGCCAACTCGATGATTCGCCGGAGTTGGTTGCGGTCGTGCAGGAAATTCTGGCCGAGCGACTTGCTCAAGAGGATGTCGCGTCGGGCCAGCATTTCTCGCATCTCGCTCAGTTTCATTTTCCGAAGAAGCTAAATGGAGCAGGCGCGTTTGCGGGCCATTTTGGATGGAATGGGGTGACCGACGGGATTTGAACCCGCGACAGCCAGATCCACAATCTGGGGCTCTAACCAGGCTGAGCTACGGCCACCATTCTCGATCGTGAGTCGAAGCTAAGTTTTCGCTCTGGTCCCGTCAAGCATGGCAACAGCAATCCTCATTTTGCGGAGCGCGGCTGTCCCCAGCTGCAGCGCGTAGAAACTCGAAAAGGACCTGGGGATTCCCCGGCTGCTGCGGCTGAGGAAGCCGCGCTTCGGGTTAAAATGAGAATTCATGGCTGGCGGGCATGGCAAACTGTCCAAGGCGGCGATGCCGGGATAAGCCGCGGCAAAAGGATTGAAAAGCCGCCATTGCTTCCATAGGGTGCGGCCCATGAAATCACTGCGGAGCATTTCCTGGCTTTTCCTTTTCGCTCTGCTGGCGGGCTGCGATAAGCCGGCAGGCCAGTCCGGTGACGGCAGTGGAAAGACCTACAGAATCGCCGTCATTCCAAAGGGCACCACTCACGAGTTCTGGAAATCGATCCATGCCGGAGCGATCAAGGCCGAGCGCGAACTGCGGGACCAGGGCGTGTCGGTGAACATCACCTGGAACGGCCCGTTGCGCGAGGATGCGCGTGAGGAGCAGATCAATATCGTCAATAACTTTATTGTGCGGAATTTCAGCGGCATTGTTCTGGCCCCGCTGGATTCGCAGGCGTTGGCGGCGCCGGTCGAACGCGCCGCTGCCGGAGGAATCCCGGTAGTCATCATCGATTCCGCGCTCAACTCGCAGAAACCGGTCAGCTACGTGGCCACGGACAATTTCAAGGGCGGACAGATCGCGGCCCAGGCGTTGGGAAAACTCCTCCATGGCCAGGGCAAAGTCATTCTGCTCCGATACCAGGAAGGTTCCGCCAGCACCGAACAGCGCGAAGCGGGTTTTCTGGACGTGATGACGCGTGAGTTTCCAGCCATTGCATTGATTTCGACGAACCAATATGCCGGAGCTACGCGGGGCGAAGCGCGGGATGCCGCTTTGAATCTGCTGACTCGTTTCGGAGATCAGGTGCAGGGGATGTTTGCGCCTTGCGAGCCGGTCACAGTCGGCATTCTTTTGGCGCTCGATCAGGTCAAACGCGGCGGCGGCACGGTTAAACTGGTCGGGTTCGATGCCGGCGCCCAACCGGTGGAAGCGCTTAAAAAAGGCGAAATCCATGCGCTGGTGGTTCAGGACCCGGTCAGGATGGGATACCTGGGAGTAAAGACCATGGTCGAGCACCTTCAAGGCAAAACCGTCGAGAAGGTCATTGATACGGGCGTTTACCTTGTCACGCCGGAAAACATGAACCAGGAAGAAATCCGGAAGTTGCTCAACCCGCCCCTGGACGAGTATCTGAACTGACCCACCGGCGCCTCTTTACGGCATGCCTTCCACGGCCTACCCATCAGGCAACCCTCCGCGATTGCGGATGGTCCAGGTGCAGAAACGCTTTGGCGCCACCAGAGCTTTGAAGAATGTTTCGTTCGAGGTCGGCCATGGAGAAGTGCACGCGTTGATTGGTGAGAACGGGGCCGGCAAAAGCACTCTCATGAAAATCCTGAGCGGCGCCCTCCGGCCCGATGGCGGGCGCATCGAGCTCGATGGGGAATCTTTCGTTCCCAAGGACCCTCTGCATGCGCGCGACTGCGGCATCGCCATGATTTATCAGGAGCTCAATCTCGCGCCGCACCTGACCGTGGCGGAGAACATCGTTCTGGGACGCGAACCGTCGCGCTTCGGTTGGATCGGGAGGACGCGCATGCGGGCGACGGCGCGGGCGGCCCTGGCTGAGTTACGCCATGAAAACATTCCCCTGGATGCGCCGGTCCGCGCCTGCACAATCGCCGAGCAACAGATTGTGGAAATTGCCCGCGCCCTCATTCGCGAACCGCGAGTCCTGATCATGGACGAGCCGACCAGCAGCCTGACCCAGGTGGATGCAGAGAATCTCTTTGCCGTGATCCGCCGGCTGCGGGAGCGGGGCGTGAGCGTCGTGTATATCAGTCACTTTCTCGAAGAATGCCAGCGAGTCTGCGACCGCTTCACCGTGCTCCGGGACGGGGAGACGGTGGGGCGGGGAAAGCTGGAATCGGTCGGTTTGCCCGAGATCATCCGCCTGATGGTGGGGCGCGAGGTTAAGGAGATTTATCCCAAAACTCCCCACGAGTTGGGGGGCCCCGTGCTGGAGCTGCAGGGGATCGCGGGACCAAAGCGGCCGCGTTCGGCGAGCATGACTTTGCGTGAGGGCGAAATCATGGGAGTGGCCGGCCTGGTGGGCGCGGGCCGCACGGAAACCGTCCGTGTCTGTTTTGGATTGGACGAATTGAAGGCGGGCACCATTGCCGTTTACGGACGCGAAACGGCCTCCCCCAGCCCTTCGCGCAGCCTGGCGCAAGGGATGGGCCTGCTGAGCGAAGACCGCAAAAGGGAGGGGTTAATGCTCGATCGCAGCGTGGCAGACAACCTGGTGTCAACGCGGTTCGAACCGTATGTCCGCCTGGGCTTCATTCGCGGCCGCGCTCAGCGCGCCGCCGCGCGAGAGTGGATGGAACGGCTCGATATTCGCGCGCGCGATCCTGCCCAGCCGGTCAGGGAGCTTTCCGGCGGCAACCAGCAGAAAGTTGCCCTGGGCCGCCTCCTGCATCACGAGGCCCGGATTCTGTTGCTGGACGAACCAACGCGCGGGATCGACGTGCGCAGCAAAGCCGAGATTTACCAGCTCATGGGTGAATTAGCCGCGCAGAGAAAGGCGATTCTTTTTATCAGTTCCTACCTTCCGGAATTACTGGGCGTTTGCGATACCATCGCTGTTATGTGCCGGGGTGTGATCGAGGTGGTCCGCCCCGTTCAGGAATGGACGGAGCAGGAGATCATTGCGGCCGCCATTGGGCAGCGCGAAGGCCGGGCACATGACGCGTAAAACCAGAGAAGACAGGTTTCAAGCGCGCCGGATATTCGCAATTCTGGCGCCCTTTCTCATTTTGATCTTCGTCCTCCTTCTATTTGCCGCCTTGCTCGGGTGGAAGGAACGGACCGATCCGGCTGCGGCGGGAGTGTTGGGCGATTTCTTCTCCTTGCGAAACCTCAACCTCATTCTCGGGCAAACGGTGGTGGTGGCCATTTGCGCTTTGGGCATGACCATGATCATTGTCAGCGGCGGGATCGATTTGAGCGTGGGAGCAGCGGTGGCCATGACGAGTGTGTTGGGCGCGGTGCTTTTGAAAAACTCCGTCGTGCTGGGGCTCGCATTGCTGGCTACCGTCGCCGCCGGGGGCGCCATGGGAATCGTCAATGGCAGCCTGATCGCGGGCTTTCGGATGATGCCCTTCATTGTCACCCTGGGCATGCTGGGCGTGGGACGCGGGCTGGCCAAATGGCTTGGGAACAGCCAGACCGTGAATTTTCCGGCCTCCCCGGTGGCCAACCTGATGAGTGCGCCGAGTTTGACGGTGCCCCCGCCGGGAGTCTGGATTGCCATTGTCCTGGCCGTGGTGATGGCGATTGTGATGCGGCAAACCGTCTTTGGCCGTTATATCTTCGCCGGCGGATCGAACGAGGATACGGCGCGTTTGTGCGGTATCCGGACCCGGAGACTGAAGTTGGCGATCTACGGGTTCGCCGGTCTGTTGTTTGGGGTGGGGGGCGTCATGCAACTTTCGCTGCTCCGGCAAGGCGATCCTACCACTGTGCCGGGTCTGGAGCTGGATGTCATTGCCGCAGTGGTCATCGGCGGAGCGAGCTTAAGCGGAGGTTCGGGAAGTATTTTGGGTTCCATGATCGGCGCCCTGACCA
>CAZCUL010000751.1:0-11600 GCA_964501475.1 uncultured Verrucomicrobiota bacterium
CAGCAGCGGCTCGCCACGCGCCCCCTTTTTGGGACAATCCTCCGGTGCCTCATTGGGTTTCCTGGGGTCGAAACAGTGCCTCCCTTCACGGATCCGCCAGCCGTAGTTGCCGCCCTTCTTCACAATGTTGACCTCTTCAAAAGCATTCTGGCCCACGTCCGCCGCGAAAAGCTCGCGCTCGCCGCCGCGGTCAAACGAAATCCCCCACGGATTCCGAAACCCGTAAGCATAGATTTCCGGCCGCCCCTTCTCCGGATCGCTGGCAAACGGATTGTCCGACGGAATGCCGTAAGGGTCGCCCTTGTCCACGTCAATCCGCAGAATGGAGCCGAGCAGAGTGGATGTGTCCTGTCCGTTCCCTTGCTCCGGGTGACCTTCCCCCACGTCGTTCGCGTTGCCGCCGTCACCCAGTCCAATGTAAAGGTAGCCGTCCGGGCCGAAAACCAGACGGCCGCCATCGTGATTGAATTGCGGCTGGTCGATTTCCATCAGGACGCGTTCGGATTTGCCATCCACCTGGGCGCGGTCGTTCTCCATCACTTTGAATTCGGAAAGCCGGCTCGTATGATTCCAGCCCGCAGGTCCTCCCGAACGCAGCGGCGCGCCGTAATAAACAAACAGGCGCCGGTTCTCTTTGAATTTGGGATGCAGGGCCAGACCCAGCAAACCGCGCTCGTCAAAGCCCGCATTCAACTTCACCAAGGCATCACGCAGGTCCAGGAATAGCTTCTCGTCCAATGTCCCGTCTGGCGCCATCACATGCACCGTGCCCATCTGATCGCCCACCAGCAGCCGGCCCGATCCATCATCCAGCGGCGTTAAAATCACCACGGAGGTGAATCCTTCCGCCATCTGCTTCAGGGCAATACCCGGCCCGCTCGCCGCCGCCACGTTTCCGCCCCAGAACGCCATTACCGCCGCACAGAAAAGAGAGACCGTGCGTCGGAGGGATTTCGAATTGATGTCGCGCAAAATCATTTTCACGGCCCGGATTCTATGCAACCCGCCATCGATAACAAGGACTTAACTGATATAGGCCAGTGGTCAATGGCACGGAAATCGGCTTTTCGTGAAGGCCGCGGGCGCAGCGCGGCTCAACCGGCGCGATAAACCGTGTCGCGAAGCGGCAGCGAGCGAATTCTCGTCTGGACCGCATGGAACAGCGCGTTGGCCACAGCCGGCGCAATTCCAATGATGGGCGTTTCTCCGCCGCCGACCGATGGAAGGTCCGGACGGTTGACCAGAACCGTCTCGATGTCCGGCACATCTTTAAAACGCGGAACCCGATACGCCGAAAACCGTGGATTGAGGATCTTGCCGTCCTTGAAACGGATTTCCTCATGCAGAACTGCTCCCAGCCCTTGAAGAATGCAGCCTTCGTTCTGGGCCTTCAAATTGTCCGGATTTTGAATCGCGCCGCATTCGAAAGCCTGGCAAACCTTCGTCACTCGAAACCTTTTCGTTTCCGGATGCACCTGGATTTCGGCGCAAGTCGCCACATAGGACCCCTTTTCCGTGCCGCAAGCCAGGCCAATGCCCAGGCGCGTCGGCTTCGAGTTCTTCTTCCAGACCTTCCGCCAGCCAAACCGCTCGGCGGCCGCCAACAACACCGGGCGCAGACGCTCGTGGGCCAAATGGCGCAGCCGAAATTCCAGCGGATCGACGTCAGCCATCGCGGCCAATTCGTCCATGAACGATTCGCGCGCGAAATTGTTCGCTGTCGCAGCCAAAGCCCGATAGGAACCGCTGCGCAACGGCTGGTCGCACGACCTGAATGCCGTCATGACGTTTGGAACGTCGTAGGGGGTGCTGATCGATGAAGCGCCGGAATTGAAATTGACCTGTTCCCAAGCCGTTAACGCCCCTTCCGGGCTCAGGGCCGCCGCCATATCAATCACGCCCGCAGGCCGGCAATAGGCCCATGTAAACTCTTCCTCCCGCGTCCAACGCAGCGAGACAGGTTTCCTGGCGGCCAACGCCAGACGCGCAGCCTCGACCGCGACCTCTCCCGAGTGTTTGCCGCCAAAACCGCCACCGGTGTCGGGAACGATCAACCGCACGCGTTCGTCAGGAATCCCAAAGGTGCGCGCCAGCTCGCTCCGAACGCGCGACGGTTGCTGGGTGCCGGTCCAGACGGTCAAACCGCCATCAGCCCATTCCGCCACCGCCGCCCGCGGTTCCATGGGCGCATGCTGAATGTAGGCCACATGATAGGTCTCGCGAACCACTTTGCCGGCATCTTTGAAGGCTTGCTCAGGCGAGCCCTTCACGTCCCGCCGCGGCCGCGATGACGCTGTCTTCCGCAAATGCTCGGAAAGCTCATCGCTGGAAGGATGCGACGCGGTTTTCCATCGAGCGCTTTGGCTCGCTTCCTTGATGGCAAGTTCGGCCGCAAAGGAGGTGGGGGCTGCTACCCCAACGAAATTCCCGTCGCGAACCGCGTTGATCTGTGGCAACGCCCGCGCCGCAGCCAGGTCGATCTCGACCAGTTCGGCTCCATACGACGGTGGCCGCAGCACTTTGCCGTAGAGCATCCCGGGCCGGACGATGTCGGAAGGATAACGATGTTTTCCCGTAACGATGTCCCGGGCGTTGACATTGGGGACCGAAGTGCCAAGGACCCGCCATTCGTTCACACTGATGACCGAGACGTCGTCGGGCGCTTCCTTGAGTGCGCCGGCGCGCTTTTCGCTCGCGAAGTCCGCGTAGCTGAAGGTGCGGCCGTCGCCCAGCCCTTCAACCTGGCCGTCGCGCACCGAAAGTTTCGCGGCATCGCTTTGAAACTCTTTGGCGGCTGTCTCGATCAACAACTGCCTCGCGGCGGCGCACGCTTTGCGAACCGAAGGAACGGTCGAGGGCGTGGTGCGGCTCCCCGCCGTGCCGCCGTCGTCGGGCACCAGTTCGGAGTCCGCCATGATCAGCCGGATGCGATCCACAGGCAGGCGCAGTTCCTCAGCAGCCGCCTGTGTGAGCTGGGTTCGAGAGCCCTGCCCGACTTCAACCTTTCCGGTAAAAACGGTGATCGAGCCATCCGCGCCGATGTGAAGCCGTTCTGCCGCTCCCACGGCGCGCCCACGTCCGGAACGTTGAGCAAAGACGTTCGGACCCGCCACGCAAATCAAAATCCCCGCGCCAAGCACCTGAACGAATTCGCGCCGGGTCAACTCGAAGTGGTAAGACGGTCCCTCGCGAAGTTCATATCGTTCCGGCTCGGGAAATTCCAACCGCCGCTCGTGGTCGCGCGTGATCATTTCGCCTCCTTTCCCGCTGCGGCCCGTTGCGCCGCTTTCAGGATGTTCCCATAACCGCAACAGCGGCAAATGTTGCCATCGAGAGCATCGACAATCTCTTCCTTCGTCGGCTGCGCGGTTCGCCGCAGCAGCGCCACGGTTGTCAGGATCATGCCCGGCACACAATAGCCGCATTGCATGGCGTCCTCCCGCGCGAAGGCTTCTTGCACCGGATGCAACGCGCCGTTTTCAGCCAGGCCTTCAATGGTTTCGATCTTGCCGCCCTTGGCGGCGGTGATGGGCGTGAGGCAGGACTGAACCGGCTTGCCGTCGAGCAAGACCGTGCAAGCGCGGCATTGGCCCTCTCCGCACCCGTATTTCGTCCCGGTCAAATGCAGGTCTTCGCGCAACACATCCAGGAGGCTGCGCCGGGTATCGCTCGAAACCTCCCGGGGCTCTCCGTTTAATTCGAAGTTAATTTCAGCATTCATGGCCTTAGTGGCTTGGGAAACGGAACCAACTCCACTTTTAAAACGGGAAGCTTGCAGGAATAAAGGAGAAAGAGCGCCTTTTTTTCAAGCGTGTCGAACAGTCGCGAGGGCGTGTCTCTGCCGGGACGAAAGTCGGGCGGCGGTCACAGACACCCGATGCCCAGCCAAGGTGCGGGGCATAGATCAGACTCGACTTCAATGCGGTTTCCGCTCTTTGTTTGAAACTCAGAAGAAAACCCCTCCCTGAATCGTCCCGATTTAGTTTGCCGCCTGGCGGCAACCGGCCGAGTCCTCAGGCTTCTGCCGGCCGTGTTGCGTTTCGCGGGGCTTTGATTCCACCTTTGCGCAACTCGCGTTCGCGGAGCCAGACAAAGATGACCGGGGTCACGATCAATATGTGGAGGAGGCTGCTGATCATTCCGCCGATGACCGGCGTGGCCAATGGCTTCATCACCTCCGCTCCGGTTCGCGTGCTCCACATAATCGGCAAAAGGCTGGCCACAACCGTGCCGACCGTCATGACCTTTGGGCGGAGGCGCAACCGTGCGCCTTCTTTAACGGCGGCGATGAGGTCCGAACGAGTGAATTCCCTCCCCCGCTCGGCGAGTTTCCGGGCCAGCGCTTCTTCGAGATACACCACCATGACGACGCCTGTTTGGATGGCGGTGCCAAATAGCGCGATGTAGCCCACCCACACCGCCACGCTGAAATTGTAGCCGAGCAAAAACTGGAGAAAGACGCCGCCGGTCAAAGCAAACGGCACGGCCAGGATGACGTGCGCGGCTTCCTTGAGGTTTCGATAGACGATGAATAGCAGGAGAAAAATGATGAAGAGAACTGCCGGCACAATCAGGGAGAGGGTGCGGCGGGCTCGAAGCTGATTCTCGTATTGCCCGCTCCATTCAATGGTCATTCCAGGCGGTAACTGGATTTCCTTTGCCACGCGCTGGCGCGCTTCGTCAACAAAGCTGCCGAGGTCGCGGTCCTGAACGTTGGCTTGAACGAACACGCGCAAGCGCCCGCTTTCGCTCGCAATTTCGCTCGGCCCCAGGACGCGTCGGATATGCGCCACTTGGCCGAGCGGGATGTGCTCGCCCGAGGGTGTTGCGACCAGCACGCGGCCAATGCGCTCGATATCGTCGCGCTCCTCCCTTTCCAGGCGGACCTGAATCGGGAAGCGCTCGCGTCCCTCAATGGTGGTGGTGACGTTCTTCCCGCCCAACCCGGTTTCGACAACGTCAAGGACCTGCTCCGCCCGCAATCCGTAGCGGGCCATGGCCACGCGGTCCACCTCGATTTCCAGATAGGGCTTGCCTTGAACGCGCGAGGGGGCAACACCGACAGCGCCGGGGATGTCGCGAAGCACGCGCTCGACCTCGAAGGCTTTCACCTGTAAAGCATCCAGGTCTTCGCCCAGAATCTTGATGCCGACCTGCGCGCGAATGCCGGTGCTGATCATCAGGATTCGATTCTCGATTGGCTGAAGGAAACCGGGGACATAACCCGGGATTTGGGTCAGCTTCTCGGTCAACTCGGCTACGAGCTTTTCCTTGGTCATGGCCTCGCGCCATTGGGAGCGCGGCTTCAGCATGATGGTTGTTTCGATCATCTCGATCGGGGCCGGATCCGTGGCGGTCTCGGCCCGGCCCAGTTTTCCGGCGGCGGACTCGACTTCGGGCACGCTCACGATGACGCGGTCCTGCCAGGACATGATGCGTTTGACCTCGGTCAAGGACGTGCTCGGCAAAAGGACGGGCATGAAAAGCAGGCTGCCTTCGTCCAAAGGGGGCATGAATTCGCTGCCCATGCCGCGGGCGATCTTTGCCGCGCCGTGCCAATGCCATTCGTCAAGTTGTTGAACGATTGGCCGCGGCAAACCAAAGGCGAGAATGACCGCGAGCGCCAGCAGGACGGCCGCGCCCGCCAGCACGGTTTTGCGATGGGCCAAGGCAAAGTCCAGGGCCGGGTTGTAAATCCGGAGAAGCCCGCGCATGACTTGGTTTCTATCCTCAGGCCGAAACGGCCCCCGGACCAGGAAGGTGCAAAGCGCGGGCACAAAGGTCACCGCCAACAGGGTCGCACCCACCATGGCGAACGTCTTCGTGAACGCGAGCGGATGAAATAGTTTTCCTTCCTGGCCGGTCAGGGCAAACACCGGCAGAAAGGCCAGAATGATAATGGCCATGGCGAAGAAGATGGGCCGCCCCACTTGCCGGGAAGCTTCGAGCGTGAGTTGCCAGACTTCGGCAGGATCGAGGCGGCCGCCCTTCCGTTCCTCCGCGCGTTCGCAATGTCGAATAACGTTTTCTGTGATGACAATGCCGGCATCCACCAGCACGCCGATGGCGATGGCGATTCCGCTCAAAGACATGATGTTGGAAGTGATTCCGAACTGTTTCATGAGAATGAATGAAATCAGGATGGAAGCCGGCAAAGGCAGGGTGACAATGAGGATGCTGCGGAAATGCCAGAGAAAGAGAATGTGCGCGAGGGTGACCAGGAAGATTTCCTCGGCCAGCGCGATCTTGAGCGTGTCGATCGTTCGCCGAATCAAATCGCTTCGGTCGTAAAACGGCTTGATGCTGATTCCGGGCGGCAGGCTGGGCGAAATCTGCTCGATTTTCTCTTTCACCCGATCGATGACGTCTTTGGCGTTTTCCTCTGTCCGCATCACCACAATTCCGCCCACGACTTCGCGCCCGTTCACGTCGAGCGTGCCGCGCCGGAAGTCGCCGCCGATTTGAACTGTGGCCACGTCGCGCAGGTACACCGGCGTGCCACTGCGTTCCACCAGGACGACTTTTTCGAGGTCCTCGGCAGACTCGATGAGGCCGATGCCGCGGACGACGAATTCCATGCCGTTTTCCTCGATGACCTTGCCGCCGACGTTCAAATTGCTTTGCCGGACGGCTGCCATGACCTCCTGGAGGGAGACACTGGCCGCGCGCATTTTGACTGAAGAAACTTCAACCTGGTATTGGCGGACGAAGCCGCCGACGCTTCCGACTTCGGCAACGCCCTGGACGGCGTTGAGCTGGTAGCGCACGAACCAATCCTGAATGGCGCGCAGTTGTCCGAGGTCGTATCCGCCTCCCGGCGCCTTGGCCGGATCGACATCGAGATAATACTGATAGACCCAGCCAAGACCGGTGGCGTCCGGTCCCAGCTTGGGAATCACGCCGGCAGGCAGGACGTCGCCCAGAAAGTTCAGCCTTTCCAGCACCCGTGTCCGCGCGAAGTAGTTGTCCACGTCTTCTTCAAAGATGACGGTGATCATCGAGAAACCAAACATGGACGTGGCGCGAACCGTTTTCACGCCCGCCAGACCCTGGAGGTTCACGGAAAGCGGATAGGTGACCTGGTCCTCGACTTCCTGCGGGCTTCGGCCGGCCCAATCGGCGAAAACGATCACCTGGTTTTCGCTCAGGTCGGGAATGGCGTCCACCGGAGTGAGGTAAACGGCGCGAATGCCCCAGGCGACCAGGAAGAGCGTCCCGCAAAGGACGAGGAAGCGGTTCCGAAGCGACCACTCAATGAGGCGATGAATCATCTCACCTCCGATCCGCACTCGAGCATCTGCGCGCCGAAAAACGGGTTTCGGAGGGGCGGATTGTCCTGCACCCAACTGGCCGCCTTGGGAGCGCCCGGCCAGGCTTCTCCGGTCATCGGGCATCGGTAAATCTTCACGTTCGCCAGCGGGCCGGAGGCCGACGGCGCGGAAGGGAGGCCCGGTCCCGCGGCGGAGGCGCGCGCCTGCCTGACCAGTTCCACGACGGCCTGGCTGAACGGCAAAAAGCTTTTGCGCGCGGCAATCAGATCACCCGCAGTATTGAGATGCCCGGTGGAGACAGTTTTGTGGACCAGCGTTTGCCAGGCTCCCGCATCGGCAAAGGCCCGCTCGAACTGCTGCGCCACTTCGTGGGAACGCGCCGCCACTTCGTTGAATTTGGAAAGGTCATCAGCGGCCAGCGCCGCCGCCAGCGCGCTGGCAAAGGCCACGAGGCTTTCGGCTTCCGAACGTTGGGCTTCTGTAAGGTCTGCCGGTTGTGTCTCGGAAGCGGCGTCCGGTGTTTCGGATTCTGGTTTTGAGTCGCGAAGGCGATGGTCCTGGTTTAATTGCGCCTGAGCGTCGATCAGCAGGTTGCCAGCGGTCACCACCTCTTCGCCCGGTTCCAATCCGCCGAGCACTTCCCAGAATTGATCGCCGGCGCGTCCCAGTTTGACGGGCCGCTGTTCGTAAACACCTGGTCCGCTTTGCACATACACAACCGGATTGCCGCCGGGGGAAAGGACGGCGCTTCGCGGCACGGCAAGAGCCTCGGGTGAATCGATTTGCACAAGCGCCTCGGCGTAGAGCCGATGGTGGAGCAGTCGCCGTTTGGTCCCATTCTCCTGCATGATCGGATTCTCGACCTCGACACGGACTTTGGCGCTGCGCGTGCGATCATTGATGTTCGGGTCGATGAAGGCGATCTCCCCCGGAAAGACTTTTCCCGGAGCGGCTGGAGTAGTGATCTCCACGTTCTGCCCGACTCGGAGCCAGGCCAGATCTCGGTCATAGGCGTCGAACTGAAACCACATCGTCGAAAAATCGGCGATTTCAAACAGGGCATCGCCTTCCTTGACGTATTGGCCCTCGAAGACGCGCCGGGCAACCACGGTGCCTGCCATGGGCGCGATGATTTCCGTATGGATGTTTGTCGCGGGTTTCCCGGCGAGCGCCGAGACCTGTTTCTCCGTCAGACCGTACTGCCTGAGCCGCTGCGCTGCGGAGGCGAGGAGGCGCTCTTGTTCCGTCTGCAGGCTTGGAAGGCTGGTGGTATCGAGCTGTTGCTTGAGGGTGACATACTCGCGTTCGGCCGTCAGGAGCATGGGGCTGTAAAGCGTTGCCAGCGGCTCGTCTTCGACCACTGCGGCGCCCACGAAGTTGACAAACAACTTGTCGATGCGGCCGTCCACATAAGCAGAAAGGACACGATGGCGCGCCGCGTTTTCTTCAATCGTCCCCGCCACGCGCATGATGCGCTCGAGCGGGCGCCGCTTGACCCGGGTCGTTTGGACGTTGATCACCTGAACGATGTTTGATCCAAGCGCGACGGTTCCCGGACTCACATCGAATCCTTGTTCTCCTTCGTAAACCGGGGTCAGTTTCATGCCGCAAATGGTGCAATTTCCGGGCTGGTCGGATTTGATCCAAGGATGCATGGCGCTCTGGTAATAGAGGACTTTGCGGGCGCCCGGCTGGACATCCTCGCCAGACGCGCCCGGTCGTTTCGAGAACTGCAAAGCCGCGAACCAACCGGCAGCGCCGGCCAGAAGGGCAACGAACAAAAGCAGCAATAGCGTTTTGGCTTTCATATGTCAGTCCTTGCCTGGAACCGCCTTCCCAGTCTTGTTCAAGGGCACGCCGACCATGCTCTCGAGTTCGGCGATGGCGATCAAATATTCGGTGAAATGCTGGTAAAGCGTGGCCTCGACCTCCTGCACGGTGCGCTGAGCCGAGATAAGTTCCAGGAAGCCGCTTCGGTCCGCGGTGTAACCGATGCGGCCCGCCTCAGCCGACTGCCGGGCCAGCGGAACGATTTTGTCGCGAAAAAGCAGGTAGTGATGGTAAAGGGTTTCGATCCGGGTGATTTGATCACGGACCATGGCGAGCGTTTCGTTTTCCATCGCCTTCAGCTCCTCTTCGGCGGTTTGGTAATTCAACTGCGCTTCGCGAATGGCGTTCTTGTACTTTCCGCGGTTAACCCAGGGGATGTTGAAGAAAATGCCGGTGTCGTATTCGCTGATCACGCGTCCGGCTCCGTTGAACTGCCGGGCCTCCAGCCGGATTT
Organism: uncultured Verrucomicrobiota bacterium; assembly: GCA_964501475.1. GTDB lineage: Bacteria > Verrucomicrobiota > Verrucomicrobiia > Limisphaerales > CAZCUL01 > CAZCUL01. The sequence goes on from CAZCUL010000751.1 coordinate 9,556, forward strand.
CCGGATCGGGAAACCACTGGCGCCTGGCCAGTGTGTGGCGGGCTTTGGCGGCATCGATCTCATGATGCGCGGCGACCAGCCCGGGTCGGTGTTCGAGAGCCAAAGCGCTCAGGCGTTCGACATTCAAACCGGTTTCCGGCGCGGCCGGCGGCATTTCCGGAGGCGGCAGAGCGGCATCCGGAGGCCGGTTCATAAGAGTGTTGAGGCGGGTCTGCGCTTCGGAGAGATCGCGCTCGATGTCGCGGGCCAATTCGCTGTTGCGAACACGCTCCGTCTCGGCCATGAGCAGATCGGCTTGCGCGCGGCTGCCGGTCTCATATTTCGTCCGGCTGATTTCAACAAACTGGTCGAGGAGCAATTCGTTCTTCCGATTCAACTCAAGCTGGATGTGCGCATTGGCGTAGCGGAAATAGGCAGAGCGGGCGCGCACCGCCAGGTCCAACCCGAGAGCCCGCAATCTGGAAAGAGCGGCAGCGGCTTCTGCGGCGGCGGCTTTGGCCCGTTGCCGGTTTTTGCCTGAGAGAGGTAGCTCCTGCATGATCATGTACTCATTGGCGCTAAACGTATCGAATCGCGTCGTGCCGGAGCGCTCGACATCCAGTCCGACGCGCGGGTCTTCCCAGGCTCTTGCCTGAGGCACACGAGCGCGCATGGCCTCCCAGCTTGACCGGGCCGCCTTGATCGAGGGGTTATTGCTCCACACTGCGCCGAGGACCTGCTCGAGCGCCAGCGAACTGACGTTGGTTTGGGCAGACCCGTTTTCAACACTCGCGAAGAGGGAGACGGCCAAGGCCGCTGCTAAAATTTTCGGAATCATATTCTTCAACGTTCGTGGTTCAGGGAAACGAAACAAGCCGGCAAGGAATGCGCTCCGGGATAGGCGCCGACAAGGCAAATGGACAAGAACGTTGCCTCGGCGCGCCGGATCAGGGCACACGACAGGCCTGGAAGTCGGAAATCAGAGTAAGTAGGCGCAGTTCCGCTTATAAGCCGGAACGGAGACAGAGAGAATCGCACCCGCCCGGGCGGACGGTACGAGGATAAAAGTCGTCTCAGAAAGCACGATTTCCGCGGGCGGCTGGGCCGAGGTCCACTGCTGCTCGGTTACCTTGCTGTTATAGGGGAGCGGGAGCGGGTCAGGCAGGGAATCTCCTTCCTGTGCGCAGCAAGTCGTCATCTCGCACGGCCCGCAAGCGCACTCTGGATTTGGCGAGGCGGAACTCCCGCGGACCGGCGCCGCGACAAGCGACGCCAATAAGAAGCAGAGCACCATGAATCCCACAAGTCTCACTACGGATTTGAACATAGCAGGCACAAAACCGGAAGTGAACGAGAATTGTTGGCAAGCCTTCCCCAGCCAGCCCGCATGTTTCCGCAAAATGCAATGCAGCGCGGCCGCTCCTTCGTGCAGAATACCACCCTCCTTTACGGGCACGCGGAGCGCCGAAACCAGAAAAATTCCTTGCAAGGCAACGCTTTGCGCACCTTCAGACAGAACATGGCATTACCTTTGCCAACAGTGCGCGGAAACTGAGGGTATGAAAATATTAAATGAGAATTCACAAATGGCGGCGTTCAATCGAACGCTGGGGAAATGGTTACTCGGCGGTATTTTGGCGGCCGGGCTGCCAATGTCCGCCTGGGCGGCCGAGATGGGGCCAGGCATGGAAACGTTTGGGCCCGAAAAGGGCGACTGGGAGCTGACCCTGGGAGGCGGTGGAAATAATGATCGCGACTTTGAAGCTGGCGGCTTTCAAGCCAATGCTTCGATCGGTTATTTCTTTACTGATGCCTTCGAGCTGGTCTTGCGGCAAGGGTACCAGTTGTCGGAGGGCGCATCGTCCGAATGGAGTGGTTCGACGCGCGGCGCGTTAGACTACCACTTCGATATGGGCAGGTTGCGACCCTTTGTGGGAGGCAATTTCGGAGGCAGCTATGGTCGGGGGCGTGTGGATACGTGGGGCGCGGGCTTGGAAGCAGGCTTGAAGTATTATGTGAAGCCCAAGACGTTTCTGTTCGCTCTCGGGGAGTATCAGTGGGCCTTC